>DAOURK010000079.1 GCA_030625085.1 Pseudomonadota bacterium | reverse complement strand
GACCAATCCGCGCAATAACCAATATGTACAAAAATTATGTGAGATCCTCAATGAATCTGAAGTCATTTTTCCAGGTACTAATTTGCGGATGGCCTATAGTATGGTATCAAATCAAAATCCTACGGATCAGGAGTTCTGAAGGTACTACAAAGTAATGAGAGTATAATAAAAGATCAAAATTTTAATAACGAGCGACCGTCTTAGACACTTAGTTCTGAATTTCGTGATTTTTATGATAAAAAATTTTAAAACCTTTTTGGTTCCGGCTTGTCCGGGTTAGGTAGTGTGTTTGGGCTTGACAATTTCCTCACGGCTTCGGTTATAGACATGAGCACCAGGCGGCACCGATTTTGTGATCCAGGTGTTTCCGCCAATGACCGCCCCCCTTCCAATGACGGTTTGACCGCCCAGGATCGTACTATTGGCGTATATGATAACGTCGTCTTTGACATCCGGATGCCGCTTTACACCCCGACGTGGATTGCCCTTCTTATCAAATGGAGATAGAGCGCCGAGCGTGACCCCTTGATAGATTTTGACGTTTCTGCCGATTGTAGTGGTCTCACCAATGACAACACCGGTTCCATGGTCAATAAAAAAGCGGGACCCTATCTTTGCACCAGGGTGAATATCAACACCCGTGCGGGAATGGGCCCGTTCGGACATAATGCGTGGAATAATGGGCACATCTAACTCATACATCTGATGGACAATACGATAGGTTGCAATTGCTTCGATGCAAGGATAACTTAAAACGATTTCGTCGATACTTTTTGCGGCCGGGTCACCCTCATGGGCAGCCTGAATATCTTCAAGGAGCAGGGCATGAGTTTGAGGGAGCGACTCAATGAGGTGAACGAGCGCCTGGTCAGCCCGTTCTTCACAATCACACTTTTCAGCCTTGTCTTGTTGTGGACAGTGGTACTTAAACACTTGTTTGATGTACTTACCCAGTTTAAAGCTGATATGGCGAAGGTTATCATTGAGAAAGAAATTCATCTCATTTCGTGAAATCTTCTCGTTAGTGTAATATCCTGGAAAAAGCACTGCCAGGAGGCTGTCCAATATATCATAAATATTGTGGCGGCCTCCCATGTCAAGTCCACCCTCTGTGTGTAAATTAAAACCATTGAGAATACTCTCCTCAAGTTTCCCGACAACATCAGTGAGCTTGATATTCATCCATTCAGTTAAGTCCATACTATTCCTTTCATGAAACTGGTATTTAGTACTACTTAAAATAGATTCCGAGTCTTTTTCTTCGCATATCAATCGGCCTCTTCGAAGATCCAGGTCGAGAGATACCTTTCCCCTGTATCCGGCAGGATTACCACAATGTTTTTGCCCCTGTTTTCAGGACGCTGAGCTACCCGGTAGGCTGCAATCATGGCCGCACCGGATGAGATGCCCAACAAAAGCCCCTCTGTTTTTGCCAACTGTCGGGTCATGTAGGCAGCATCCTGTGAACTTACCTTGATGATTTCATCGTATACAGCGGTATCCAACACTTCAGGGACGAATCCTGCGCCGATTCCCTGGATTTTGTGTGATCCCGGCTTTTCTCCTGAAAGCACCGCTGATTCCTCAGGTTCCACAGCCACCACCTTTATATTGGGATTTCTCGATTTTAAAACCTGCCCACAGCCGGTAATGGTACCGCCTGTCCCAATACCGGACACAAAAACATCCACCTTGCCATCGGTATCGCTCCAGATTTCTTCGGCTGTGGTCCTCCGGTGGATCGCAGGATTTTCGGGATTGTCAAACTGCTGAGGCATGAAGCTGCCCTGATTTTCACGGTGTATTTCCACAGCTTTTTCAATAGCCCCTCTCATACCTAAATCGCCGGGAGTCAGTACCAGTTCAGCACCAAACACTTTGAGAAGCTTCCGCCGCTCTATACTCATGGTATCAGGCATGGTCAGAATAAGCCGGTAATCCCTGGATGCCGCTACAAAAGCAAGACCAATACCGGTATTTCCACTCGTCGGCTCGACGATTAAACTCCCCGGCTTAAGCTGTCCATCTTTTTCCGCAGCGTCAATCATGGCCACAGCAATCCTGTCTTTGACACTTGAAAGAGGATTAAAATATTCAAGCTTGCCGATAATGTTGACGCCGGTCTCAGCCGACAAGGAACGGATTTTTATAAGTGGCGTATTGCCCACCAAGTCGGTGACCTGTTTGGCTATTTTCATTTGAGGTACCCCTTCCTGAAAATCGAAAACAGTTATTGTCGGCAATATTTTTTCGTTTAGCAGGGCCTTTTTCGGACTTACCGGCAATTTTAAGCACAGTACGCAATCCACATCAGCACTTGGTTGATAGCTTCATGCAATCGCATCCTCATATTTTACATTGCTTGTAAACGGTGTAAACAACATAATCTTTCCCTAAAAATATGTCAAGAGCAATAATCACTATCTTGATATAATATCAAAAGAAGGGATATGCGGCAGGGATATAATCAGCGAATATGACAGAATCTGTATGCTCTTTTACGAGTAAGAGAGTACCTCGATTAAAAGATTTTCTCCTTTTTTCACGAGAAGGTATTCATAATTAATCTATAGATCACGGCTTATACAAAAGGCTTATACAAAAGGCTTACATAAAAGGCTTACATAAAAGGCTTACATAAAAGGCTTACATAAAAGGCTTACATAAAAGGCTTACATAAAAGGCTTATACAAAAGGCTTATATAAAAGGAGGAATCTATGTCACAGGAAAGTTACCCGGAATGGTATAAGGCAGTCAAAAATAGGCATAAAAGATTTATGAATGCTGTTGAGGACCTTGGGAAGGTTATTCGGGATGAGGGGCCTCTTGATGAAAAGACGAGCCAGTTGATCCAGTTGGCAGCAGCAACAACGATTCGCTCTGAGGGCGCAGTTCACAGTCATGTGAGAAGATCCCTGGATGCGGGAGCAAAACCGGAGGATATATATCATGCCATTATACTCCTTACCAGTACCATTGGATTTCCGGACGTTGCTGCTGCCTTAAGTTGGGCAGAAGATGTCATGGAGAAAAAAGGTTCGGAGGGGAGCCGAAATTAACAAACAGTAAGGCATCTCTTGAATAAATGATACAGATATTTATATACTCAATAGTGTATGTATGGGAAGGTCAAGATGATCTGAGAAAGCCCAGGATTGATAATAAGGAAATAAGACTTAAGCTCAGGGTATTAAAATAGGTTGTGTAGGGCTAAGGCCCTGATAAATCCCTATAGCAGGTACGCAGAATAAAAATAGCGACTAATGCACCTGTTGCCCCTACCGGCCAAAATTCACCTCCAAGGCCGTGGGCTTTTACCAAATCTACAGACATACCTAAAATTGGGGCTATAAGCATGGTTGAGGTTGTCTTGGCCTGGCTTTCTATAGAAAGCACTGTTGCGCCTTGTGTCTCTGTGGCAAAGGCATCAAAGCGGCTGATAAGAATAGGCCGCCAGAAATTTTGAATAAGATAAAGGCCGATGAAGGTCACTATGACCAATGGATAAAAGTTTATAAAAAGCAGGGGTGTCAGAATAAGATAGATAACAAAGGCAAGTTTCCAAAGAAAACGAGCGCCATTTTCCTCTCCTCCCGTAAACTCTGTAATTTTATATGAATTTCGGCTTGCATAGGCAGAAGCCAGATGCAAAACAAAGTAGACTACTCCCACTAGAATGGCGCTGCGCCGGGTTTCCTCCATGACAAAAAAGAGGGGGATGAGCAGGGCCATGTTTTTGAGTATAGGCTGCAAGTAATCCTTGACTGCCTTGAAAACGCCTTCAAAACCAATTGACTCCAGGATCAGACGGCGCAATGATTTGTCTTTCATAGAGAGGTGAAGGGACTCCCCTAAATGAAGAAAAATGTCTTGCAGCCTGATCCTTTGAACGGGCTGTCCATCCAATTCTTTTGGATAAGCCATAAAATTTAACAGGCCCAACACATAAGGTATAATGGAGTAATAGAAAATAGAGGTATAGTTATTGGACCATAGTACCAAAAATGTGGCCAGAATAATGGAGAAGGCTGAGCCGAGCTTGGACCAGGAACGGGTATATCCATATACCTTGGTCTTTTCGTCTAATCTTCCCTGAAGGCGAAGCCAGGTAAAGATCATGGCCTTGTGGGTGCCGGTCCTGAACGCTTCGCCTATGGCAAAAAAGAACATGGCCAAAAAAAAATGCAGGTATTTTTGGCCGGAAGCAAAAACGATAAATGAAAGGATATAGGAGAAAAAAGAAAGCATCATGCATCGGCGGCGGCCATACAGGTCTGCTAAAGCACCGCTGGGAATTTCGGTGATATTGATACATAATTCTCTAAAACCGGTAAGAAGGCCTATCTGAGTAAAAGAAAGCCCCTTTTCAAGAAAGAACAGGATAATAAAAGGCTCATAATATTTTTGGTTTTTTAAGAATCCGTAGAGGCTGAAACGCTTAATCATAAAAAAGATATCGGCTTAAGCCGGCGGTTTTAATGAGGAGTGCTATATTTTGACCAATTTACTGACAATCCTTCTTCATTTTTTCTTAATATAAAAGCCGGAGCACTGAATTTGTCTTTTTTTTCATTATATTGATTTGGAGGTATCCTTCTATAAAGGTTGCTTTCGTCAGGAATAAATTCTTTAATTCTCTTTATTGTTTCATTTAGTTCTTCAGCAAAACTATTAATGTCTTGAGTTATCAAAACAATAGGAATGTTCTTCTTCGCTAAATTTCCGGATTACAGGTTCAAATCCCACCAATATTGTTGTTGTTGATAGATTATAAAATCCCGGGGTTGATATTGTTGATAATAGTAAGGCTGTGATAACATATTATATGGTTTATATAATTGATCATAAGATGGCCGGTTCCAATATTGCAAATCATATGATACATATGGCATATAAAATTGAGGGTTCGGCTCATACCAATAGGTTTGTTGCTGCCGGCTATACCATGGTTGAAATAAACTAAAGCAGGGCTGTTCCCATTGGAGCATGGGTTGCATAACTCCCTGATCATACCACGTAGGCTGATATTGATATCCGACATATGCCTGATGATAAACAGGGGTCATCTATTGCGTAGATATATCAGTATATTGCCATGTAGGATATATCCACCACCCCGGATACACCCATCCCGGCACTGTCGGTGAAGAAGGTTTAGTATTATCCACAAATATATGTTCGTAGGCCCCCATATCGCATGTGGCCACACCATTGTCATCACCATCCCAGGGCCTTGACACGCCATCTTTATCATTACTTGGAGCATTGGTATTTGTTCCTGAATCAATACAGGGAGAATCAGACTGGAGGTGATAGTCATCTTCCTCAGGATTTATAAATAATGGATCACCTTGGATGTTGCCCGTGCCCAAATATCCACCCTGAATAGTAGAAAAAATAATAGTGAGGGCGCTGTTATATTCAGATATCTCATCCGGCGTATCACCCCACAGTATACAATTGGTGATAGTTGGCGATGAGTTATCACTATAAAGGCCACCGCCATAATGAGCAGAATTTTCGCTCATTGTACAGTTGGTGAGGTTCAGTGAGGAGTTAAGGCAGTATATGGCGCCGCCGTTGTTGAGCGAATAATTTTTAGTAATTATACAATTGATGATGCCGGGCCATGAGCTGTCACAACTAATACCAGCGCCGAAGTCTGCCGAATTATTGGCAAGAATACAATTAGTAATGGTTGGGGAGGAGTTATGGCAATAGATACCGCCGCCAAAGTCGGCCTCACCGTTTGTGATGGTAAATCCGCTCAGCACGGAATCGCTTCCTTCTTCACAATTAAAGGTAATAACAGTGCCGGCTTGTCCTCCATTAATGATAGTGGTCGCTACTATCTCCGAATCATCCGGGTCTGTGCTCATTAACGTAATAGCTTTACCTGAAAAGTTAATATTTTCCTCATAATCACCCGGCCCGACAATTATAGTATCCCCATCTCCAGCAGCATTAATTGCTTCCTGTATGCTCATGCCCACAAAAACAGGCATCTGCACAGCCACTGCATAAAAGGTGTTCGCCTCCATCCAATCACTATAGGCAATGCCATCAAAGGCCCTTGCTCTCCAGGAATACCAGGTGTTTTTAGGTAAATTAACACCGCACTGCCAGGAGGTGGTTGTATTCCCTCCGGAAACCCCGTTAACAGAGGTAATTGCCGGCGGAGTAAGATTATTATTAGGATAGATCTCAAATTCATAACTAAGGGCATCTCCATCCGGATCAAGGCTGTTATTTACAGACAGAATAGGGGTTGAGTTGGTGATTTCACTCATGTGAGCAGGCAAATTGAGGGTCGGCGCTGAAGGAGCACTATTTAATAAGGCAGTGGTGAAAGCGTCCGGGTCTGCCGGGGCCTCCTCGCGGTTGCCGACGTTATCCGCAGCCACGCTGTAAAAGGCATACGTATTGCCTCCGACGCCGGCAAACGTGCCGCCAGTGGCTTTTGTGTCATTGAGCCAGAGTTGGTATTCACCGCTGTTTTCCGAAACATAAATATCATAGCCTGCTATGCCGGAACCGTCGGTATCGTCCTGACCGGCCCAGATCACTTCAAACCGCGCCGGAGACTCCGCAGGAAGGCCCAGGACCTGGCTGGCCGGATCACCTATATCAATAGTATTAAATACCAGCGGCGTATCCATGGGCGGGTTCCAGTCAAAGACGATAGAGGCTACATTTTCTATCTTTGTGCCTGTGGGAAGGTCGGACCCTGGTGCAATCTTGAATTTGACAAAGCCTTCTCCTTCGTGATTATCCCCGTTGGGGGGCAAGAAACCGGCCAGAACATCTTCGGTAAATTCGCCGGTGTCAGGATCAATACCGGAAAAAGTCCAGGAGGCAACCCCTGTCGAAGGATTAAAGTCCGCCTCGATTTCTACCAACAGATTGTTGCCTTCAGGTCGAAGGTCAAAAAGGGTCTTGTAATAAGTGCGCCCTTCCGGAACTTCAATAAGATGATTATTAAATTCCATATCCCCCAGCTCAAAGGTGGACCAGTCAAGATCAGGGCTCAAAGGATCAACAATGGTAACCAGTTGAGCTGAGGCTGTGGCCTCCTTATCATTCTCAAAACGAATAGTATATAAGATGGTGTCATTGGCCAATATATGGAAAAATGAGCCAAAGCCAAGAGATATAAGTTTGTCGTTGGGGTCATGACTTGCCTGCACTGTTGAATTACCGACTATTTCGCCTGGATCTGAAGGATCTAGTTGGGGTAAACCTTCATGACTCCTTTTTATAGTATACGATCCTTCTCGTACAACATGGATTGACATGTGAAATGGTGTAGCATAACCACATATTTGAAGTTGTTCTAATACAAATTGGAGGATATCATTTTCACCACGTTGTTCAAAATCATATTCATCCCAGAATAAATATTTAATATCTCCCACTAATTTATATTCATTATTCCCTAATGAAACCTTATCTTTGATATGGAACTCATAACCGACTTTATTGTGATACATTGTTCCGAAGGCAAAAAATAACGCCATATGGTAAGATTCAATTGTTAAATCACGCAAAGCTCTATAGATATCATAATCCTCAAAATTAGGGGTATCCCTATTTTCACCCACAATATAGAATTGAAGAGTGAAATTAGTTTGACGGTCGCCGTTACTTGGGAAAACTTTTGTCCCCTTAACTATATCTCCAACATTAAAATTATCAATATTATTAATCTTATTCTTTATCTCTTGATCGACATGTGGCACGATACTAGTATAAAAATTCGAAATATTCGGGTATTCCTTAATGACCTCATCCACACGAAATTTATCATTAGGCCCATATACGCAAGGTCTAGGTTCATACGCCTTTTCTTCATTTTTACCAAGATCCCCCAGATAGTTAAGCAAATGTTCTGCTGGTAATCTTAAGATGCTATCTAAAGCAGTCAATTTAGAGGCAAACAACGCCGCAACTTTGTAATAAAGCTCTGCTGTTTTTAAGAAAATTGAATATTCCTCACACAAGGGCTCATCATTGGAGCGGAACCGTTGTACTTCTGGTGTTGGTTCGCAATTTACACAAGTAGTTAGCTGAATTGAAAGTGGTTCTTCTAGTCCTCCTTCTGTTATCATTACCATTCCCTCATATGGCTCGTATCCATGTGCTAATAAATGAATCATACATTCACCCTTTGGGAGCTGATCTATAGAAAACATACCATTCTCATCAGCATAGGTAAAAGCCAACAAACCATCATTATTTTCAAAAGTAAGCATCGCACCACTTACTAAAGCCAGAGTGTCTTTCTCGTATACTGTACCGGTAACTTCTATTCCTGCCTTTAGGTTAAAATTAATACCCTCAAGCTTATCATTATATTGTAGATCACCTAAATCTTGATAAGTAGTTACATATCCAGCAACATAACAGCTAATACGACATGCCCCTGGACTAAGCCCGGTTATAAGATATTCCCCATTTTCATCGGTCATGGCGCCTGCTGTTTTACCATCTGCATTTGTGGCCAGCACATACGCATTTTCAATTGGCTGTCCGTTTTCATCGGTGACCAGACCGCTGATCTCAGCGCCTTTATCAAGCTCAAAATAAACATCGTAACGTGCCTCTGCCTTGGGCAGGAAAAAGGCGGGCTTTTCCTCTTCCACATAACCATCCGCCCGCGCCTTGACAATGTATGTATCTTCAGGCAAGCCCTGAATATGATAACTGCCTGTTTCATCTGCGCGGGCAGTGGCCAGTATACCCGTATTTTCACCTCTCACCGATATTAAGGCATCCTCCAGCGATATACCGTTAGACTCTACATAACCGCCTATTTCACCGCCAGCGGTTACAGAGACAAAATGGTCAAGGCAATCCTCATCAACCGAGACGTCCGCAGACGCGCCTTCATCAATCAGATAGCCTTCCACCTCCAATTCATAATTACCTTCAGGCAAGCCGGTCAACAAAAATGAACCGTCGCTTTCAGGCACAGCCCTGGCATAGCCTGAATTTTCAGGTTGATAGGCCGAAATACTTGCACCAACAACCGGAGTATGAGTATCGCTTTCATAAACAAAGCCGGTGATGGCCCCTCTGTGGCCGCCATAGGCGATATTTATCTCAAGCCCAAAAAGCTCGCGCACATCATAAATTCTTTGGCCCCGAAGCGCCAGACGTCTGGCATCTTCGCGAAGGACCTCAAGGTATGATCCCCAGGTATCACCAAGGAGATCCACTAGATTTTGCCACATGGGGTCCCAGATCTCCGAATCATAATTTTCCGGCCTGAGGGCAGCTTCTACACTTGCCCAATCAATAGGTTCATCGGGTTGATCTATTATTTTCAGATAAAACGGCACATTGTTTAATTCCGTAATTTTGAACTCCATTTCAATAGTGTATAAAGAACCTGGCGCAAGCACGTCTACTGGATCTTCTTCAGCAATACCAAGCACCTGTATGGGATTTTGATGAAATTCCTCTGTGGCGAAAAGACGCATATAACAACCCCCTCCGGCAGATAGAACCATTAATGGGGCCGGAAGGTCGGCATAGCCGATATTACCGTATTCTAAAGTGAGCGTATAAGGGCGACCAGGTCGCACCAGGTTGGGGACAATCACCCTGGTATACAGCTCCCCTCCCCTGCCTTCGGTCACTTCAAACTCCTTGCTGCACAATGAGCCGTCAGGATTTTCCAATTCGATCCAATAGCTGCCGGGGGGCTTCCCGCTCAAATCAAAAGTAACTGAGATGGAACCTGTATCTTTAAAAGTAATCACACCTGTAGCTATAAGATTACCGTCTTCGTCTCTCAAGAAGGCCTTAGTCCCCGGAGAAAAATTATATCCTGCAACGGCAACAGTCACCAGGCCAGTGTTACCCCCCACGCCCACGCTAAACCCTGAAATGGAATGATCCGGCAAGGTTGCGCTAAGTTCAAATGAAGGCGGGGGATCAGGACAATTATATCCATAAATCATAATATAATAGGTGACCGCATGTGTGCCGAGGATGCGTGCCAGTAGATTCCCTGAAGGATCTTCTTCACCTTTTAGGTCATAATCACTCCTGGTGGGCATCCTTTCACAGGCCACAAAAAGCTCAACAGTATCTTTGGCAGCCCCGCCAAGGGTAATAATAAGGTCCTGGCCTTCCACAGCGGTTACCTGGTAATACGAGGCCCCTCCTCTTGCAATTGTCCCCGTCTCAGGGGAAAGATTAAGGCCAAGCTCCCGGCCCTCGACAGTTATAGTATCAATAGACACACCCACATTATTCATGCTACTGGTCTCTCGCACATCATCAAGGATATCAGTGCAGGCTATAAGGTAATAGTTACCCGGAACTACCGCGGGAATTGGCGCCAGAGGAGCTTCAAAATAACCGGCCCCCGCCAATACATCCCCCTGATGGTAAATGCGGGCAATACGTTTATCCTCAAGGTCCCATTGCTGATCAGAAGAAAGGTAAAGCGTGTCATACCAGGCACCCCTGGCCGGAAGATCGCCAATATTGCCTACCTCATAATTCCAGGTGGTCAACTGGCCATAATAACCGGGGGCCGGGGGTGTAATACTATTTATAATAAGATCTGCCGGCGGTGTCAGGTTAATCTGGATAGTTGACCCGGAAACCTGAACATTGTTGAATTCAAGATCACGCTCAAAAACATGACCAGGAACACCGCTATCAGTAAAGATAATCAGATAGTATGCGCCTGCCGCCCAATCCGGCAGCTTGAATTGCCGGTTTTGGGTATAGGTTTCATCGGGTATAAGGTCGCCCTGATGACGAACATTGCCAAGGGAGATATCAACTTTTATATCAAGATAGGGATCTTTTGACAGATAGACCGTATCATCCCAAAAACCTCCTCTGGCCGAGGTGGGGACAGTACACTCATTGCGCACTGTCCAGGAAACGGCCATATTCTGTCCTGACCAGGCCGTAAGCGGTATGGTAATATTGATTACCGCAAGGTCCGGGGTCGGCGCAAGGTCAATGGCGATAAGATCGGAAGCAGTGTTGTTTTCCTCTGCTTCATATTCAAAAATATCATTAAAACGACTTGAATCAGTTTTGACTATCAGGTAATAATCCCCTGTTAAATCCCTCGGCATTTTAACTGTTTTAGTCACGGAATAACTGCCGCCACCTTCCAGGCCGCCTTGATGTTTGAAGGTGCCCAGGGTCCGGTCCCCGCTGTCCGGTATATTATCAGATGATAAATAAATCGTATCATCCCAGGAACTTCCAGGAGTAAGATCAGGGCCGGTATTGGTTACTGTCCAGGCGATTGATATTGATTCGCCTTGATAACCGCTTTCCGGAATACTGATTGCACTCACTTGAAGGTCCGCCTGGACCCCGCTTATTTCAGTTACTCCGGGGCCGGCCGTAATATTATTATCTTCCTGATTGTATTCATAAGCCTGGTGCATGGCGTCCGTGTATACATACACATAATATGTGCCGGCCAGGTCCGGCCTTATAATGAAGGACCCCGATTCGGAATAGTTCTCTTCAACGGCCAGGCCCCCTGAACTGCTTATCGTGCCCAACAGAATATCCGAGGCGGGGTTGAATTTATTATCCGCTGAAAGATACACGCTATCCTTCCAGAAGGTTTCATCCGTGGCCCTATGGCCGCGGTTGGTAACAGTCCAATCGATATTGACGGCCGTGCCCGCCTTAGCCGCAAGCGGTGCATTAACCACCGTGACCTGTAAGTCTGCCGGCTGGATGACGATCTCCAGTTCCCGGGGAATTAAAAAGACGTTATTCTCCTCCCCGGTATCTTTTTCATATATATGGTCTTGAGTATCAGTAACCACAAATAAATGATATCTGCCTTCCAGGCGGGCCGGAACCTTGATAAAAGCGGGCTGGATCGGCGGGCCTGTTAATTGACCGGGTTCAAGGGCCTTAGTGTGATCAAAGACTCCGCATAAACGATCATCAGCAAAATCAAACTCCGTATCCTCTGAAAGATATATTGTATCCCGCCATCCCACAGCCGCTGTATGGCCGTTATTGGCTATGGCCCAATCAACGGCAATAACCCCGTCTGCTACGGCCTGGGCCGGGGCGCTGGCACTCTGCACCTGCAGGTCGGGGGCCAGCTCGGTAAGGGTGATTGGTTGCGGTTGGCTGATATTATTATTTTCCAGCCCCTTTTCATACACAGTATTATTTGCATCAGCAAAGAAGAATAGATAGTAATCGCCTTCACGATGATTTGGTAGATCAGGTATAAGAATTTGATTGGCATCATCAAGAGGACCATAACTTTCTTCGGCCAGTAAATTTTCCGTGTGTTCGATTTTGGTCAGGAGGATATCGGCTTCAATATCAAGGACATCATCATCAGATAAATATAGGGCATCCAACCAATCCGCAAAAGCTGCGGCAGTGCCTTTGTTGGCCACCGTCCAATCCACCTGTATGCTCTGTCCGGCAATACCGGTGGCAGGCGCAGTAAAATCTTCCACTTCCAGATCCGGGGCCAGCTCGGTAAGGGTGATTGGTTGCGGTTGGCTGATATTATTATCTTCCAACCCCTTTTCATACACACTATTGTTTTTGTCTGTAAAGAGGATGAGATAATAGGCCCCTTCTCGGCGAACGGGAAGCGTAATCGTTGCTTGCCGACCATAGCTTGCTCCTGCGGCCAGCGTCTCTGAATGATTAAAGGAGGCAAGCGGGGTGTCCGATTGCTCAAAGGTATTATTTTCTGATAAATATAGGGCATCCGACCAATCAGCGATAGCTGCGGCCGTGCCTTTGTTGGCCACCGTCCAATCCACCTGTATGCTCTGTCCGGCAATGCCGGCGGCAGGAACAGTAAAGTTTTCCACTTCCAAATCCGGGGCTAACTCGGTAATAGTGATTAATTGCGTGCTGATATTATTATCTTCCAGGCCCTTTTCATAAACACTATTGTTTTTGTCTGTAAAGAGGATGAGATAATAGACCCCTTCTCTGCGAACGGGAAGCGTAATTGTTTCTTGCCCTCCATAGCTTGCTCCTGCGGCCAGGGCCTCTGAATGATTAAAGGAGCCAAGCGGGGTGTCCGATTGTTCAAAGGTATTATTTTCTGATAAATATAGGGCATCCGACCAAGCAGCAGAAGCTGTGGCCGTGCCTTTGTTCACAACAGTCCAATCCACCTGAATGCTCTGGCCGGCAATACCGGCAGCAGGCGCAGTGAAGCTTTCTATCTCTAAGTCAGGGGCCAGGTTGCTTATTTCTAAGGCCGGCGATACACACCAAATATTATTATCTTCAGCATCATGCTCATAAAGGTCATCATCCGCATCAGTTAGAATAATGAGATAATATGTCCCTTCAAAATCCTGCGGCAGGTTGTAATCCCCAACCATAGTATAGGCGCTGCCCGAGCCAAGCGCACCTGAGTGTTGAACCTCTCCTAAAAACCTATCCTCCTGAACATTCAAATTCTCGTCGGATGATAAAAAACCCCTATCCTTCCATTGATTGACAGTTGTTGTTTCCGCACCGGCATTGACAACTGTCCATTGCACGGTAACAGGCTTGCCGGCCTCTCCTGTAAGCGGGGCCGTGGTCGACTGAATTTGAAGGTCCGAATTAATCAAAGAAATGGTAATCGGAGTATCTATGATAAGCACATTATTATCTTCGTCGCTTTCATCCACTGCATTATTATTATCAGTTTTAATAATAATATAGTAACTTCCTTCTATTCCGGCAGGCAGGTTGAATAAGGAATCAGTCACTTCATAGCTTTGGTCAACATCCAGCGCCCCCTGATGGGTGAGGGAGCCAAATTCCTGATCATTTTCATCAAGAATCTGATCGGAAGATAAAAAGAGGGTATCAAGCCAGGAATCAGTTGAAGTTTGCCCTTCACCCATGTTTTCCACACTCCAGCTCACCTCAATCTGTTGGCCGGATGCGCCAACAGTCGGAATGTTTAAAGAAAAAACATGAAGATCAGGTTTGTGATACTTGAGAGTGACAGGGGTCACACCAGAGCTTTTTATTATATCATCCTTAACACAATAAGGGTGGGTGGCAGGAATTAGAATTAGATAGTAAGTGCCCGGTTCCCAGCGAGGAAGTCTATTCCTTGCGGTCCTTGTGTAAGTGTAAGTTTCTCCGGGGGCTAAAGGTTCAGAGTGATGAACTAGATGGCCGCCTAACCAGTGATCTTGGTTATCATCATAAACAGGATCGCGTGAAAGCGCCGCACCATCATCCCAAAAAAACTTTCCGGTATTACGGTCGCGACATTTTGGATAAATAGTGCTCCCCCCGGTATTCTTAACAGTCCAGGTAAAAGTTATTCTGCTTCCAGGTACAACTGAATCAGGAACTTCTATGGATGTAACCGTGAGGCAACCGGGTTCCGGCGTTATCACCTCCACTGTATTGGCCCCTTGGGCCACATTATTATTCTCCAGGTCAAATTCCTCAACTTTATCTTCAGCATCAGTTTTAACCAGAAGATAGTAAAAAGACGGCTTAGTTGATGATGGAATTGTAATTTCCTTTATTTGCGTATAAGCCTCGCCTGGGGCCAAAAAATCAGGGTTGCGGATACTGCCTAATTTTATGTCCCCTGCCCCTATCGTTGGGTCAAGTGACAGATAAAGATTGTCATACCAATTGGAGGCATTGGTGGCTGCATTGCCTTTATTTTCAACAGTCCAGGAAATGGTTACTTGCTCACCTGCGCCCAGAGCGGCAGAGGTTACAATAACCTGCGTTACTTGAAGGTCCGGATAGGGCCGTGTGGTAATCCATATTGGAGAAGCGCCCACCGTGGCATTATTTGTCCCCGCCCCATGTTCGCCCAATTCATTTTGACTGTCGGCCTTGACGATTATCCAGCGATTGACATTGATCTCATCGGAAAGGGTGATGGTTATTGTCCTTGTATATGCTTGCCCGGCCTCAAGCGGCTGGTTATATAGAAACGATCCTTTATTTATATCGCCGCCGATTTCCGGATCTTCTGAAATAAAAACTGTATCAGTCCATTGTCCGGTTGCCTGGCCCAGGCCGTTATTGGCAACTGTCCAGGTGACGTCAATTTGATCGCCCGGTCTGGCCTCAAGGGGATAAGATATTTCAGTGACTATAAGGTCCGGCAACTCTTGAATGAATTCAAATTCGTATCTATCATCCGTTGATTCTCCCTGCCGGCCGTCTTCATCCTGATCCAGCTTATTGCCGGCTGTGTCTGTAATCTCCGGCTCAACAATAACATTATAAGCGCCGTCTGTTTGAGACGGATTAAAGGTTATCCGAAATGTATCGGAGGTAATCGCCGTTACTCCAAGAAGCTCAATATCACCTGCCGGGCCGATTATGGACACTGCCTCCTTGGTAAAGCTGGTTGCCTTGATCTCTTCACTAAAAGTCAGATCAAAGCTTTGCACAGGCACATTTTGTAGTCCGGAAATTGAGTTGGTTAGGATTTTAGGGCCGGTTGTATCAATAGCAAAGGAAACAAGGCACCGATCATCCGCTGCCTCGCCGTTGATCCAGTCATTATCCTGATTCATGGGGTTTCCGGCCGCATCAAGCACATAGGGGCCAATAATAAATTGATAATTGCCCTCATCCTCCTGCGCTGGAAACTCCACCCGAAAGACCATCCCTTCGGTTTCTTCCAAAAGATTTACAGCTTCAGGAATAATCTCTCCAAAAGGCCCAATAACGCCAATGTCTTCCACCTTAAAGGAATTGGGGTCTATGGGCTCATTAAAGGAGATATCAACATAATCTACCGGCGGTTTTATACTCCCTGAAGGCGAATGAGAAACAACCTGTGGGCCGGCCGCATCAATTATGGTAAAGGCGCAGTAATAGCGGTCCTCAATTTCCTCCCCTATGATGCCGTCCCCGTCCTGATCCATATATAAGCCATCTGAATTTTCAATCTGCGGCCCAACATAAACATGATAAACTCCCACCATACTCTGCTCTGAAAAACCTATCCGGTAGGTGTCGCCTTCCACCAATAAGGGGCCGCCTGTTATTTGAATGTTCCCTGAAGGGTCAATAATGACAATATCATCCTGGGTAAAGGTGGCGGTTTTAATTTCCTGACTGAAGGTAAAGGTCATACTGTTAACCGGAAGTATCTGGTCCCCGCTTGGCATATGGCCGCTCACACGCAATCCGGGCAAAATAGAAAAATAGCTGGTATATTGATCTTCAGTCTCTTCACCATTATTCCCATCTTCATCCTGATCCATTGAATTTTCACTCATATCAGTAATCTGTGGGCCAATCACTACCTGATATATTCCTGAAAGAGTCTGGGGGGAGAAGATTATTTTAAAACTCATTGAATCTAAAAAATTGATGGAAGTGGGAGTAACGGCCCCTCCGGGGCCAATGATAGATACATCCTCCCCCTCAAAGGAGGCGGTATCGATTTCTTCATCAAAAACAATATCCATATAATTTACAGGCGGGTTAACATTGCCGGAGGGTGAAGAAGAAAGAATATGCGGGCCGACAGCGTCAATAATAGCGAATGAGGCATCATAAAGGTCTTCGATTTCCTCACCTATAATCCCGTCCTGATCAAGGTCCATAAACAGGCCGTCTAAATTCTCTATCTCTGGTCCGAAGTAAATATGATATACCCCGGCCCTTCTTTGCTCAGGAAATCCTATCTGAAAAGTAGTACCTTCCACCAAAATTGGCCCACTTGTTACCTCCACCATCCCTGAAGGGCCGGTAATGACAATATCATCTAAGGTAAAGGTGGCAGGATTTATTTCCTGATTGAAGGTAACAGTTATGGCGTTAACCGGCTCTATTTGATCCTCATTCGGCATATGGCCGGTGATGCGGAGCCCGGCTAAAATAGTAAGGTCAATGGTATACTGATCTTCAGTCTCTTCACCATTGATATGGTCTTCATCCTGATCCATGGGGTTGTCGTCCAAACCAAGAATCTGTGGTCCAATCACCAGTTGGTATTCGCCGGTAAATCTCTGTTCAGGGAAAGCGATCCTGAAGCTGTTCGGCTCCAATTGGCTGACGGAATCCGGTATAATGGCTCCCAGAGGACCGGTGATGAATACATCTTCCACCTCAACAGAATCCGGATTGATGGCCTTATTGAAATGAATATCAATATAATTTATAGGCGGTGCAATACCCCCGGAAGGAACATGCGAAATAACCCTGGGGCCATCAGCATCAATAACCGAAATGGCAACCTCCTCGCTGTCGCTTCTGCTAGGGGGGCCGCCATTATCGGTAACCCTGAAAGTTATAAGATAATCGCCGGCCTGTTCATAATCAGGCTGCCAGGAAAAAACCTGAGTTTCTGAGTCAAAACTTGCGCCATCGGGTAAGCCGACGGCCACATAAGTCAGAATGTCATTAGGATCAAGGTCAAAAGCGCTTATGCTGAAAGTAAGAAGTTCTCCCTCTCGTACAGTCTTATCAGCAACAGGATTAATAGTCGGGGCATGATTAACAAGCGCTATATATTCATAAGCCCCCATATCAGGGATTTCATTAATTACTCGAGGGTTGCCATCTTTATCAAATAACGGCAGCGCCGGTGCATTCGGATCACCAGCATCAATACAGGGTGAACCGTACTGAAGACGGTAATCTCCGGCATTAGAGTCAACAAATAAGGGATTAGCATCTATATTGCCCTTACCCGTGTAGCCGCCAGTAATATCAGAGTAAGTGACTGTGGGTTTGTCGCCGTAACCGACACAGATTTCTTTTATAGACAAATTCCCCCAAAGGATGCAATTAGCGATGGTCGGGGAGGAGGAGAAGCAATAAATTCCTCCTCCGGACGTAGATGAATTCCCGCTAATGGTGCAAGTGGTGATGGATGGGCGGGAGGAGCTGAGGCAATAAATTCCGCCGCCACTAGAGCTAGCTGAATTACCACTAATGGTACAATTAGTGATGCTCGGCGAGGAGTAGGCGGTGCATAAAATACCACCACCATTACGACTCTGATTCCCACTAATGGTGCAATTGGTGATGGACGGGGAGGAGTAGTACCAATATATTCCGCCGCCATTAGAGCTAGCTGAATTACCACTAATGGTACAATTGCTGATGGTCGGGGAGGAAGTGCGGCAAAACATTCCGCCGCCGGAGTCATTAACCGAATTCCCGCTAATGGTACAATTAGTGATGCTCGGCGAGGAGCTGAGGCAATAAATTCCGCCCCCCCTGGATGAAGCCGAATTCCCACTAATAGTGCAATTGCTGATGGTCGGGGAGGAGTTGGAGGAGCAATAAATTCCACCGCCATCGTTAGCCTCGCCGTTTCTTACAGTAACACCACAAAGTACGGAATCATTTCTTTCTCCACTCTTAAAGGTGACCACCGAGTCTGATCCGCCGCCGTCAATAACCGTATCAGCCACTACAGCCGGATCATTCGGGTCTGTGCTCCTTACAGTAATTGCCTTACCCGAAAAATTTATATTCTCCACATAAATCCCTGGGGCCACAATAATCACATCTCCATTGGCGGCGGCATTAATGGCCCCCTGAATAGTGGAATGGTTTGCAGGAACACTGATCTCCGCCGCTCCAGCATGAGGGATATAAGCTGTTAAGATCGCCAATACTGCAACCAAGCCGAAAATAAAACTTAAAGCTAAGACTGTTATTTTTTTCATATCTTCCCCTTAACCTTAATAAAATTATATTTTTAAAATTTTAGAATTTACATGAGAAATTGAAATATACAACTGATGTAAGTTCCCTTATGGCTTTTTAATTTTTTTTATGATGAAATTTATTGCATATAACGTATATATAGGAGTTTTATTAGCTGACAAGAACTTGTTTTTAAATCGATATTATACTATACTAAAGAATTTAGAAAAATACAAGTAATATTTTATTTTTTAGTTTCTTTTTACATTTTTGTAGGGTACTATGCGGTAAATTTGAGGGCATTAGAGATGAGATTCATGAGAGTTTGCCGCACCTTACTTTCATCAGTATGCATGAGCATGCATGGGAGGGATGCCCGCCGGATCTTTCACCCACTCATCCTGGAAATAATGAATTGTAATCATTGGCATAATGCAGATATTTTTAGGCAGCGCGTCTCGAGAACTGATAAGACAAAGTTCAGAATCACTGGCAGGTAGGATCGCCTATTTTATCCTTGGAGGATTTACCCTGGCTGATATCGGCATAGAAAATCTCAAAAAATTATGGCTTGCAGGTAGTTTCCCAAGGGCATATTTTGCTAAAAATCCGGAAGAAAGTTTCATTTGGCTTGACAATTATATCAGCGCTTTTTTGGAGCGAGACATCCCGCAACTTGGCATAACAATACCTTCCGGAACACTCAAAAAATTTTGGGTAATGCTCAGTCATTATCATGGTCAAATAGTTAATTATTCTGAATTAGGCAGATCATTTGGCATTTCAGATGTTACTGTCAGGAAATATATTGATTTATTGGAAGGTACCTTTATGCTCAGGATCTTACAGCCCTGGTATATAAATACGAAAAAAAGACTTGTTAAAAGACCTAAAATTTACTTGCGTGATTCAGGCCTATTCCATGCCTTAATGTCTATTCGTACAATGGATCAACTTCTTTCTCACAATAAATCAGGGAGTTCCTGGGAGGGATTTGCTCTTGAATGTATTACCCGATGCCTGAATAAAAAAGACGGAGAGCTTTATTCTCGAGGCACACATACAGGCACCGAAATTGATCTTTTTTTGCAAGAGCAAGGGAAAAACTGGGGAATAGAATTTAAATATGCTGATGCACCCAAAAAAACAAAATCAATGCAAATTGCCGTGGATGATCTTCAATTGAGTCATCTTTGGATCATTTATCCGGGTATAGAAAGTTATAAATTAGATAAAACAATTACCGTCTTTCCCCTGAAGAATATTCCTGAAACCTGGAAATATCCTTAAACTTTTTTTGGCAATAATTATTCATAAAATAACTCAATAGAAAAAATAGATGAATTTCAATGATCAATGATAGTGAGTGGTCAAGAGGAACCGGTTGTGCTATTCATTTTTCTTTCTAATCCAATGAAATATATTTCATTGACATAACTACTTGATTTTGATAATTATTAGGTATAAAGAAGTTGGAAACTTTGGTTTGACAGATTTTGCGTTAATGAATTCGGTGGTCGTATTTTGCTAAGCTATTG
Source organism: Pseudomonadota bacterium (assembly GCA_030625085.1). GTDB lineage: Bacteria > SZUA-182 > SZUA-182 > DTGQ01 > DTGQ01 > DAOURK01. The sequence goes on along the minus strand of DAOURK010000079.1, from coordinate 1,172 downwards.
TAAAGAAAGCAATGAGTATGAATTTTAAGAAAAAAATAATCAATCAATCTGCATTGAAGGAATTGAAATTATTATTAATAAAAAAATATCCTGATCATATTGATAAGTTTATTTTATTTGGTTCTCAAGCAAAGGGAACAGCCCGAGGATATTCTGATTATGATATATTGCTTATTTTAAAAAAATCTTATGATTGGCGGTTTGAAAACGAAATTTATGATACTTGTTCAGATATTAATATAAAATACGATATCATTACTGATATTAAAATTATTTCGAGCGAAGAATTACAGACGATACGGGGCAAACAACCATTTATTCTAAATGCAATAAATGATGGTATAATAATATGACATTATCAAAGGAAGAAAGACAGCAATTAATTGAGCATTATGTAGAAAAAGCCCAGGAAACAGTGGAAGATATTAGGTTTTTTATTGAAAATGAAAAATTAGTTGTAGCCGTAAATCGGATATATTATGGGATTTATTATGTGCTTTCCGCTTTGGCAGTTAAATATCAATTCAGCACTTCAAAACATACACAATTACTTGGGTGGTTTAATAAAAATTTTGTGAAAGAAAATAAAATTGAAAGAAAATATGCCAAATATATTCAAGAAGCTTTTGAAAAAAGAATGAAAGCTGATTATGAACTCTTCGTAAAATTTACCAAAGCTGATGTTAATGATTTATTTGGAAAAATGAAAGAGATAATCAGTGAAATTAAACAATTGCTTTAAATAATGTCATAGTGCCCAGCTATGTAATCAATATTTACTGCCCCTGAACGAGTAAAGTGTCGATTTCGCCAAAATTAGCAATCCCGACAAATTCTGCTAAAGCGCCGCTGGGAATTTCGGTAATATTGATACATAATTCTCTAAAAGCGGTAAAAAAGCCAATCTGAGTAAATGAAAGTCCCTTCTCAAGAAAAAACAGGATAATAAAGGGTTCATAATATTTTTGATGGACTCGTAAAAAGTCAACAGAGCATAAGCCATTGAAAAAAATGATAAAAGTTATAAATTATCCTATAGCGGCAAAATCGGTATGCGAAAGTTATTTAAGGGGCAAAAGTTAAGATTTGCGCACTTCTTAGAGCAGCGGCATTTTGTATAAGCAAGGCAATGTTAATTTTTCTAATAAATTGTCGATCATCCTTGGGCAATG
>DAOURK010000235.1 GCA_030625085.1 Pseudomonadota bacterium | reverse complement strand
GTCCAAATCTATCTTTGCCATCAGAAATAATGAATATGCTGTTAAGTTCTAATTATGAAACAGGCCAAAGGGGGTATGAACTGAGCCTTCCCTATTTTCAAGCAGACATGATGAGTGGTTGGACTCCTTGGAGTTCCCCTTTTGGATCTCAGACTTATAATAGGTATGGTGGTTATCCTCCAGTATCACCTAGCTGGCCTCCAGCAGGTATGGCATACAATCCTCTTTCAGGATCTTTCTATATTCCAGGCCAATATTATCCAAGCCCAGGCCAATATTGAGGATGGGGAGATCTAAGGGGAAAAGGCAGTTGCTCAAAAAGACTGAAATATTAATTGAGCTTGTTGTTCAATGGGCGAAGCTAATGAAAATAGGCATAGTTAATCCTAAATAAAAAAAAAGGGGACAGATTTATTTTTTCTATTTTTCTAAACATTAACGAATATGAAATAAGGAGGGCAAGAGATGAAACAATTTCACCAACAAAACAGCCCACAACAATTCCGGCAAATAACCCATACCAAATTCTTCTGGCAGGTTTTGGGATCAATTTCTTCGGCTATGTCCTGGAGGGGGGGGGAATATAAGTTTATTTACGTCTATTGAAAAAAGAGTAAAGTGCATAAATACTTTTATACGGAAAAGCATAGACCCTGGCTTATTATAAAAGGCGTTGGAATTAGGATTAATATATGAATTCTCGAATCAATATATTTTCATTTATACATAAATTTAGTTATCATAATTTTTATACACTATAAAAAATTTATAACTATTTAGATAAATAATCGTCAGGTAGTGAAACCATATTTTTAATGTTGAGTAGGATTAATAATTATATTAATTAAAGTAGATGCAATCGTAAAAAGTCGAATTCATAAAAATACCATCCAATAAAATCAAATAGTTATAATACCTAAACCAGTTAATTTAGGACTTTTTACGAGGCCATCAAAGTAAATTGAACGAATAAATGCTGTTAATAAAAATACAGGAATTCAGGAGGACGCATGGTATAAATTTTGCTCGGTAATGACACGGAATAATCCGTTGAAATACCAGAAATTATCTCTTTGACTTTAATATATAGTATAAAACGTAACAGTTATGGATAAGGGCGGTGAGGGAAAGATGATTAATAAAAGAACAGATAGAATAAGATTGTTGAAATGTTTGATAGTTGGGACATTTATATTGATCTTTATTGGGTTGATTATCACTTCCATAGTATCAGCCCAATGGCCACCTTATAATGATTTTTCCCTTACCCCCACTTATTCTCTCTTTGATACTTCATATACTAATTATACTAATTCTTTCACATCCTCATCATTCCCATCTTTTGAATTTAGAGGATCGGAAAATTACGGAAACTATTTAAACGGAGAAACCTACAGTCAATATAATAACAATTTCTCCCCTTACTATGATAATTCTTACACGTCTTCGTTTTCTTTATTCTCTGACTCATTTAATAATTTAGGTCCGTTTCCAGGAGGTCTCTATCCAGGATTAACAGGATATGATCCATTTTTTCCGAATCCTTCTTTGCCTTTTTTACTTGATCCCTATAGTACGTTCTTATATCCTAGCCCAATTATTAACTTTCTTCCCTGGCAAGGTTTAAATATTACCAATAACTTATGGTCCCCGTGGTCCATCCCTTCTATATTCTCACCACCTTCGATGATTCCAACCCCCAAAAGTCCCGATCCAGAGCCAGCCGATGCACCTTATAAAATGACAGGGGAATGGCAGAGTCAGCAACTAACAGATGGAGATGGGAATACGATAAAAGGGGAACTGGAGTATCATCAAGGTAATGACCTGTTAAAAATATTAGACTCTTCATTATCTTTAGGTGAAGGATCTCTTACTGAATTTAAATATACCCCGACAAGTGGTAAAGGCCCTATCTCTTTTAAAGGTGTATTCAACTCAGGATATACTGCATCCTTTTCTGGCACAGCCAACAATTCTCGTTGTCCCAAGGGTGTCTATTGTGTTTGGGCTGGTGCTTTTGAAGTAGAAGGGGAATATGTGATTAAAAACAGTATAGGACAGATTGTAGATAAGGGGACATTCAGTTTAAGTTATTGAGTAAAAACCTGTTAGAACAAAAAATATCAAAATGGTTGCATATAAATCTTCAATGAATAAGTAAAGAGATGAAGAGAAATATTAGATAACGAAGCCTATGTATTCATACGTAAGGTAATTCCCTACACAAAAATAGGGAATCCCCTACATAAATAAAGGGAATAATTTATCGTCTAAGGAAATATACAATTACATTTCCATCCTCATCCAAATAAAATGGGGAATGAAAGGCGGTGTAAGGAAAATAAGATAAATTTTGAAAATTCAAGGGGAAAGCTTATGGTGAATTCCTTTGAATAAATGTAAGGTTTTCCCCTACATAAAAATAACGATTTTCCTAATTGTCAAGTATACGTTTACTAGTAATATTTATAAATAGGGGAAATGATGTTTTAAATTTAAATTTTGCCATTAAAGTGATCTATGACAAAATTATTGGAGAGAAATTGATAAAAAAAATATGGTTATTGAAAGTATTAGGAATCACTTTTATTATTTTTATCAGTCATATTTTTATAATTAACAAAACCATGGCTTCACAAGCTTCACCTTCAATTGGATTTAATATCAACGAATCGATTTCTGAAGCAAAGTATTTAAAATGGAAAATTAAAGCAACAGAATCTTACCGGTTTACTGTTCGGATAGAAGATACATATGGGAAGACAGTTAATATTTCATTTTCACCTGACGATGAATCTGATAAAGTGGATTATGAGCTTGATGAAGAGGTAGATTACTTATTTGTGACACTTCCGATTGATAATAATACCTGTGAGTCAGAGTCCTTTGAAGATTTAATCACCTTCTTTTTAGCTGAAGATGATGATTCAACCTTTAAACTGACTGATAATACCGTGATCAAAAGAATACAAATCAGTGGCATTGATTTTAAACTTTACTCCATAACCCTAGCTGATAACGATAATTTTGATAATCCATGCTGAACGGGAGATGCTGCTGACTGGGAAAACCTTAATGATTTTTATTCAGATGGTGGGGATGCTAGTTTTCTTAACAATGTAACCAATATACAGTTCTATAGTTCATATATTCAGGTTACAACAGTTACTCGGAATAGTGCTTCTTATTCTCCAGGCTATTTTCCAGGATACACATACTCTGGATATGGTATGTATGGATATCCTTATAGTGGATACCCAAATTATAGCCCCAATTATGGTGGATATCCCAATTATACTCCCTACGGGTATCAACAGTCTTATAGCCCTTCTGGGTGGAATCAACAGTATAATTATAGTGGATCTCCCAATTATTATCCTGACAGATATGCCGTTCCCGTTAACCCACAGAACCCTTATGGTGCCTATACTATTCTTCCTACCAGTTATAGCGGCTATTATGGTAACCCTTATAACCCCAGTAATCCTTTGTATGGTACTGTCCCTCGTCCAAATCTATCTTTGCCATCAGAAATAATGAATATGCTGTTAAGTTCTAATTATGAAACAGGCCAAAGGGGGTATGAACTGAGCCTTCCCTATTTTCAAGCAGACATGATGAGTGGTTGGACTCCTTGGAGTTCCCCT
>DAOURK010000231.1 GCA_030625085.1 Pseudomonadota bacterium | reverse complement strand
AATACAATACTGATCTAACTTTTGCCGTCTTTAGGAATTTAAATTTGCCATATCCCGTGCGCAATGAGGCTACTACTTGTATTAATACTTAATTAAATTATAATTTTTATTTTCCTCGGATTCCATAATTAGAACTGCTGTCTAAGTACAGGACAAAAATCAAAATCAAGATTTAGATATTTTGTAATGCCACATCATAGAGTGCCTTTCCCCAATCAAGTTAAAAGAGATGAAGATAAGAGAAAGTGTGTAAGTAACCCTATCATTTTTTTGAAAGCATCCATTTTTGCAGAAATATTCAATAAAATCTGCCTAAGCTTGTCTAAACAGTATCGGAACATGCCTATCGCCTTTCGGCCATATTTCTTAATCTTGATTGTTTTTTGACTACCATTCTCCGGTAATATGGCACCAACAGAAAGCAATGGCCAAAAAGGCAACTAATTTAGCGCTTCGGTCAGCTTTTGTCATATGGGTTGATTCAAAATTAAAGCCCCAGGTCTTGAGACAACCAAATAATGTTTCAATCTCCCACCGCTTTTTGTAATCATCAACCGCTGTCTGTGGACCATCATTGGTAACGACAATGAGATATTCTCCATTAGGTAAACGAAGGCCGCTGATAAATAGCTCATGCCCTAATACAATTCTGCGTCCCTTAAGGGCTTGCCACTGACCTACCTTTAGTTCCTCTAAAAAGCTTCTTGGCAGGTACAGGGATTCCTCGTGCATTGGTTACTAAAAAATTCTCCTTTATCCGTATACTGAATAAAATGAGTATTTTTAAGATAGCAAAACCACTCTTTGGCAATAAACACCCGATCCGCTGACACTAAACATTGAATTTTGCTAACACCAAATATAGCGATAAATTTTCCAATTAGTTGTATACGCTCATGGGTGTTGGACTTTTCTTGCTTTGGCAACAAAATCCAAATAAGGGGAAAAAGCCGCCCCCTTATAAGGCACACCCAAAGTGAGGATATTAATGTTCAGTTTTCCAAATTTCCAATTTGTTCGGTCCATGGCTAATGTTCACAACTCTTTCTTGATGGGAAGTAACTCACTTATAAACTTGGCCATCATGATAAGATCAAGCTGAAACGATCTGAAAAATCTCTGCAGACGATTATAATGTGAATCTTTTTTAGCTCTCCCACAAAAGGCTACAGCAATCTGGGTCAGATTAACAGTTCTCACCTTCATAAGTGAAATAATAAAGTTGGCTAAAAAATTTATTCTGGCAGCGTTCATCTTTAAATGGCTTTTTAATACATTTTCTAACATCTTGACTTCGGTCAGGGAATCCCCCTTTTAAATTTAAGGTTAAGTTATGGCACCATACAGTATCATTGCCTGTGGCAAATGTCTGACTTTATTTTTTCAATTAGTTAATTAATGCTTTATTAATTTTTGTCCTGTACTTAGAAGGGATATACATACTCCCCGACTGAACCCGGCAAGGCAATAATAGTGATTTATTTCGTTTGAGTTACTTTTTACTTTTATCACATTCCCCTCAATCCCAGCGTTTCCTTCTTGCAAGATGTAAAAAAATCTCTTTCACTGCACTGCGCTATGAAGCCGGCACGCACCACCAACATCTTTCCTTCGAGGCACGGTGGCAGTCCGTCGCCATGATTACAGCGGTCAACCACGCGGCTACTGTGGTAGATACATTCATGCTAAGGCAATTATTAGCAGGGGAAAATGCTTCGGGTAACTATAAAATGAATAAGCTTAATAAAATGGCCGATAGCCATATTCAAGGCCAAAAAGTTGGCTCCTCATATTCCTTCATAGCTCAAGTTGCTCATACTCCTTAGCCACTGAATATGTTATAAATTCAAGCCAAATTTCTATTTTTTTTATTTTTGGCATTAAATTTGCTATCATTACTAAATGGTAGTATAGTGTATATATGATTAAGTTTTGCACGTTTGTTAATAATCAACATAAAGGTATGAGCAAAAGAGAAAAAGGGGGTGAATTTAGATAATTTGTAATTTTTATACTCAATAAAATTAATAGGGACAGGGCTATGCCACTCAGCCACTCAGATAAATTAGGCCATTTGTTCACACATAATCAATATGAGATCATAATTCCTATTAAATTATCAAAGGAAAATATAAGCTTATAATGACTTTGATTGAATAATTGATTCCCAAATAGCAAGTGATGGCAGGTAATTTAAAAAACATTTTTCGCAAAATTTTCTGATTAAGGATTATCATATTCAATGTTTTCAATAAGAATACAGGCGTCAGGACCGAATTTTTTATGATAGTTGGCAAAAATATAATTTATCAGTATAATTTATAACACTATTATGGAGTCTTTATTCAATCTTTTATAAAAAAAAGGAGATGTATTATTATGCCGCATATCTTTTTTCAAAAGTTGGAAAAACGACACAGCACTCAGTCTTTGCTTCCATTTAATTCGTTGCCTAACCTTGAAGATCTTGATCAACGGGTAGGTCTTAGCCTCCAGGACTCAATAAGAAACTCCGATTTTTATCTACCTTCTTTTGGGTCTTCCTTTGGGATAGGGGCTCCCTACGGGTATTCTCCTTCACCGTGGGCTTCTAATTGGACTTCTAATTGGGGACAGCCGTCACTCTGGGCTTCTCAATGGTCTTCACCGTGGGCTTCTAATTCGGGATGGTCCGTACCCTGGTCATCACCTTGGGCTTCTAATTCGGGATGGTCTTCACCCTGGTCATCACCCTGGGCTTCTAATTCGGGATGGTCTTCACCCTGGGCTTCTAGTCCGGCATGGGGTTCAGCGACGGCTTCTAATTCGGGATGGTCTTCACCCTGGGCTTCTAGTCCGGCATGGGGTTCAGCGACGGCTTCTAATTCGGGATGGTCTTCACCCTGGGCTTCACCCTGGCCCTCTTCTGTCGGTTACCAATCTTCAGCCTATCCGCCCGGCACACGGTATGGCCTCATAAAACGTTCCAATTTAAAAAAAGCATAAAGCAATTAACATTCACTGTTATTGTTATTTATTGTTCAGGAGGCCATTTTATTGAAGCTTCATTTGGGTTGCGGGGGCCGGTATTTACCCGGGGCTTTAAATGTAGACAGGTATGATCTGCGTGTAGCAGATGTGCAGGCTGATGCGGTGAGACTGCCGGTAAGGTGCAGGGCATGTGAAGCCGTGGTTGCCTACCATGTGATCGAGCATTTAGGGTATATAGGCGCAGTCTATGCCCTGGCCGAATTTTTCAGGGTGCTTAAGCCCGGCGGAGTCCTGGAGATGGAGACCCCTGATCCTGAAGCTTCTTTTCAGGCTTTTCTGGAACAAGATGATCCTCTGTGGCGCGCCAATGTGCTGTCATGGATCTTCGGCACAGAGATTTCGGGTATGGGCCATGGAGGGCTTTTCCCAAAAGAGCTTTTGGAAAAGCTGGGTGCAGAAGCGGGGTTCTGTAATCCGGAGTTTTCCGAGCCGAAGACCCACAGGCACAGATGGGGACTCAGGCTTGTTGCCCGGGCATCTGATGATCCTGCAGCCCGACTTATGGCAAGACTAAGGCCCTCATTAGCCTCTGAGGTATTAGGGGAGCTCACGCCTCAAGAAGCGCTGGAGATTGAATTAAGACTCTGGGGGCCTTTGAGCCGTTTGGTTCGAGGTGAGTTAAACCAACAAGATGCAGAGGCCCTGCTTCTGGAATTAACCGTTGTCGCGCCGGGGGTAATTCATTTTTGGGCCGGGCCCGCCCAAGAGAATAACGACCTGCCCAAGCCGGCCTGTGCGCCGAATTTAAAAGAACTGGGCCGCCTGGCACATACACTCATAGACTATAATAAAAAAATTCAGTTGGAAAATCCGCAAGTACTTCTCTAATAAGGTTCTTCAAATAATGGCAGTTTTGTATAATTCAGCCTGTCCGAGTATAAGTAGATCTAAATCCTCATGATTTAAGCATAAAATTACGT
>DAOURK010000056.1 GCA_030625085.1 Pseudomonadota bacterium | reverse complement strand
TGTTCGTCCCGCCGGGTCTTTCGTTGGAACGAATTTCCCAGCTTTTCGTTCATCATCATAGCACTCTTTCAACCGAATAATCATTTCTGTTATCTCTTCCGAAAGTTGCTTCCCCTGAAACGACATGAGCGATTTCCCTTTAAAAATAGAACAATTGTGGATTTTCAAAGGGAATTGTACCAAATCGCTGAAAGCTTGTCAATATTAGTATCATGATATACGGAACGTCCTATAGTAGATGCCTCCACCATAGAGGCCGCCACCGTAAAGGCCACCACCATAAAGCCCAAGGCCGCTGGTTCCACCATAGAAGCCGCCACCATAAAGACCGCCGGTTCCACCGTAAAGCCCGCCGCCATAGATGCCTCCCCCATAGAGTCCATAAAGGCCACCACCGTAAAGGCCCCCACCATAGAGTCCAAGGCCGCTGGTTCCACCATAAAGGCCGCCATAAAGACCGCCGGTTCCACCGTAAAGGCCTCCACCATAAAGCCCAAGGCCGCCGGTTCCACCAAAAAGGCCACCACCATAGATGCCGCCGCCATAGAGGCCTCCATAAAGACCACCGGTTCCACCGTAAAGGCCTCCACCATAAAGCCCAAGGCCGCCGGTTCCACCAAAAAGACCGCCAGTAGAGCTATAAGAGCTATACGTTAAGGTGTAGGGATCAAAGGAACTAAAACTAATTGATGGGTTGTTATACCAGGCATGTGCCTGGTTAATGATACAAAGACAAAAAGCAATGACAAAAACTGAAGCCAGACATGCAAGAATTCCATTTTTTTTCATTTTCATGAACCTCCTTTAAAATTTTAATATAAAGTTGATGCAATCGTAAAAAGTCGAATTCATAAAAATAGTACCTAATAAAATCAAATAGTTACAATGCCTAAACCTCTTAATTTAGGACTTTTTACGAGACCATCAAAGTTGTGATACGAGAAAATTGAACATAAATTACCTATTCCTCACCTCCTTTCAGTTATTGCTTTAAAGGTCCTGCAAAATAGCCTTCAATTGCCATTTCTAATAGAAGAGCTTGGGCGACGAGAAATTTTATTGTAAACAGATAGTTAAAGATTTCTCATTTTCGAAATGACACGTTAATGAAACTTTTTAGAACTTTATCACTAACGGCTTGTTAAATAAGGTGTTAGGATATGTTTATAGTAAAAAGAGGATTAACTTTTATAATTATAGCATATTACATTTTTTTATTGAAGTGTTTATCTAATCTAGGTTCTGTGGGTGTGGATTAATCTTCTGGATTCAGCAAATTAAACTGCCCTTTCGTTCATGGGCATAAATAATTTTAGCTTCTGTGTGGGTAGTGTTTTCCTTTACAAAAATATATCGTTACTGGATTAATGATATTTATAAAGACGTTATTCATATCAATTGTATTATGTTTTATTATCCACCTACCGCATTCATAATTTTTTTTACTAAAACACTCCATTTTGCCAATTTCATCGAGCATGGTCACAGCATTTTTACGTGGCTTTATTGAAGAGGCCGCTATAGGTTCTATATTTTTAATGCTGACTCCATAGCGTCTGATCTTAAAAGGTGACGAGATATTTTGCTGGGCGCAACTGGCGTTTTGCCCTGATACCTTTATTTATAAATCAGCATCAAAAATAAGCTTGCCTTTAAAGAAAAATATTATTGCCACTTTTAGATAATACCTGACTCTCTGCCTGCGAAATTTATTGTTAGAGAAGAGATCTAAAAATAATTTTGCCATCACGATGGGGCTCATATAAGTATTTTTCCAGGCGGCAAGACAATACTTGGCAATCGTTTCTGGGCTGACCTGTGATTGAAATACCGTCATTCCATCAAAACTTCCATATTTGGCCCAGTTATATGTAGTTATGAGATTTTTACTTTTTAACTCATCAAAGAGATCTGTTCCGGGAAATGGCACTAAGGGAGTAGTTATAACAAATGAACAAAATTTTGGGTATAGCTGTTTGGCATAGTTTACTGTAGCTTGTATATTTTTTTCTGTTTCAACAGGGGCACCAATAACTAAATAAATATGAATTATAATATCTAAAGCATGTTCAAGGTAGTGTAACATTTTTTCTATCTGGTCTTGGGAACATCCCTCTTCTTTATAATATTTTTTAACCATATCAATTGGGCTTTCTAAGCCTATAAAAATTAAAAACATACCATTTTTTTTCATCCTCACCCATAAATCTCTGTAGGAGTACATGATATCCGATCGTGTTTCAAAAGCCCAATAAAACCGTGCGTTTCTGCTTTCAAGCTCATCGAGAAAATTTTCTAATTGTTGTCTATTTAGAAATGTTTGATCCTCTTGAAAAAAGAAGGTATCTTGGTTAAAATTTTTTTTAATAAAAAACATTTCATCAACTATTCGTTTTACACTTCGTAAACGCACATCAGTATGTATTTTCCATGTAATGCAATGTCTGCAATGAAAAAAACACCCCCGAGAAGTGAATAAGGATAACATTTTAATACCAAACATATTATATTTGTGGGTTGGGAATAACTCCCAGGGGGGGAAAGGCAAGTTATCGAGGGCCTCTATCTGTTTGCGGGGCGGATTTCGTATTATCTTTCCTGTTGAACTTCGATAGGTTATGCCTTTAATATCATGAAGATATTTCCCCTCCTTCAATTTTTTGCAGATATCCAGAACTGTATATTCTGCTTCACCACGCACTATCATATCCAATTCCGGACATTTCTCAAGGGATTCAACATCAGTAAAGGTAAAATGAGGGCCACCTGCCATGGTATAAATGTTTTTACTAATCTCTTTCTTGGTTTTTTCAAATATTTTTAGTGAATAACCACTTGTAGGGGTTTGACCGCCAGATCCAATAATATTGGGTTGGAGAAGACGAATTTTTGAAATAATTTTATCTATTGAAAGCCCTTCTGCTGCTGCATCTAATATTTCAACAGATATTCCATTGTGTTTTAAAATTGCTGCAATAGTTGCTATCCCTAAATTTGGTAGATTAACAACCGTGCTCCCTATCATGGGGGGTTGAATTAACAATACTTTCAATCTAAACCTCCTCCCTACTATCAAGTGCCAAAAAACAAAGTCTAAATTTTCAACTGCTTGAAACTCGCCTGAATAATTCTTTTACCCCAATTTGTATTGAATCCTTTCGGCAAATTTTATTTTTACCAATGAATTCATCCCGCTTGTTGACCAGAGTCATATTTGCTACTTTTAATGCTTTTGTGATAGATTGAAGCTTCAAAAATAGGCAAAAGATATTTTAAATCAGGAAATTGAATGGGTAAAAATAGCGTAGCAAGAGATCTTACAGAAGGTAGCATTGTCAAAAATATATGGGTGCTTGCCCTGCCCATGGTCATAGAAATGACCATGCAAAGCACCTTCAATATAATCGACCTTTTCTGGGTAGGAAAACTTGGCCCGGAAGCCATTGCTTCAGTATCTTTGGCCGGGGTCATCCTTATGGTTTATTTTTCTCTGATCGTAGGCATTGCCACCTCAAGCTCCGCAATGATCGCTAGAAAAATCGGGGCCAGGGATAATGAAGGCGCCAATTTTATCATTATTCAAGCCCTTTTTCTCGGGGTTTTGGTGGCTATTTTTTTTGGGTATATTGGATTTGCTAACGCAAGGTTTTTTATAACCAAATTGGGGGCCACCGGCACAGTCATAAAAGAAGGTACGCTTTATCTTCAGGTTATGTTTGCCGGGTCCGCAGCTATTGTTTTACTCTTTGTCATCAATGGTATTTTCAGAGGGGTTGGTGATGCTGTAGAGGCCATGTATGTTTTGCTTTTCGCCAATATTCTGAATATTATTATTGATCCATTATTGATATTCGGTATCGGCCCATTCCCTAAATTAGGGGTTACAGGAGCAGCCGTTGCCACCATATTATCTCGCTCTTTCGGCGTTCTTTTTCAAATATACATTTTACTAAATGGGACCGGCCGCATAAAACTTTCCTTGAAAAAATTGAGTATTGACTTTGGTATTATCCGGCAGATTATCATCATTGGAATTCCTGCCTCAGGTCAACTTCTTATAAGAATGGGCGGGATGGTGATTATTATGCGCATTGTGGCTTTATTCGGCACCTTTGCCATTGCAGCTTATGGAATTGCCATAAGGATTTTTCAATTTATTCTTTTTCCGGGTTTCGGATTAGGGAATGCATCGGCAACACTGGTTGGCCAGAATCTAGGTGCAAAGAACCCGAAGAGGGCTGAAAAGAGCGCTTGGATTACCGGGATGATCACCATGGTTATGATGGCGGCATGCGCAATTGTTTTCTTTCTCTTTGCCGGAACATTGATCAGGATATTTAATAATGATAGTAATGTTGTTCGATTTGGTATAACCTGTTTGAGGATCATTGCTGTGTCTTATTTATTTAATGGACTTGGCGTTGTTTTATCAAGGTCTTTTATGGGAGCAGGAGATACGCTTTCACCTTTTGTCATAAATGGAGTGACCTTGTGGGTTTTGCAGCTTCCTTTGGCTTTTGTCCTTGCCAAACCCATGGGTCTTGGTGTTATTGGCATCTGGGTGGCCATAACAGTTTCCAATATCGCCAATGTACTGATCAGCGCCGCCTGGTTTAAAGTCGGCAGGTGGAAGCATAAATTGATTTGATCATTTTATATGAAATATTACTACAGCGACAGTTTTACGATAACCTATTGAAATGCAAAGAATATTATAGATTACTTGTATTATATAATTCCTTTAAATTGTTATTGAATTCAAAAGAAATGTCGCTATAGTAATAGATAATACATCCTGATTCCGGAAAGCAGAGCATGATGGTCTCGTAAAAAGTGCTAAATTAACAGGCTTAGGCATTATAACTAGCTTATTTTATTAGATACTATTTTTATAAATCCGACTTTTTACGATTGCATCAGAGCATGATTTTTTAAAAAAAACCGAATAAAAAAGATACACAAAAGAAAATTATTTTGATATTCTATAATGAATTCAAAATGGTTTGCTGAATAAATTTTATTCTTTCCTCCAGACCCTGGAGAGCTATAAAGATACGCTTAAGAAAAACAGCACGTTGATTATAAATACTGACAGCGAATATTTGAAATATATAAAACGTATCGGCGAGTAAGGTGATTATAGGTTTTGTTTTTTTTATTCTTCATAATGATTATTTATCATCTTTAAAGTCTCTTTATTAAATTATATGACAGATCGGAATGAGAATTTTATTGAATTTATTTGTCATATTTTAAGAGCATAGGAATTTAATATGAAAGGATATTTATATAATTTGGATGATCAAACAAAAACATTAATTCGGACAGTGATATGAATAATAAACAAATTATGAATAGTGAACAGATAAAGAAAAAATTGATAAAGGCGGGTTCTTTAGTAGACCATTGCCGTATCTGCCACAGCATCATTAATATGCCGGATATTGACGCTGATACTTTGGCCTGGGTCTTTACCTATATGAGGCTGTTTACCATAAAAGATCTTAGATTAAACATGAGGCATAATTATCAAACAAAAGATATATCTCACATTCAAAGCGAACTGTCGATGTCTTTAGCCAGAGTGTATGGAAATACCTTTTCGGAAAATGACAGGGACCCGAGAAATGATAATGATACGGATAAGGCATTAGATCGTGTGTTTATTAGGAATATTGTGAATTTTATTCCTCGCGGTGGTGGTAATGGAGATGAGCTTCGATTATCTATCTTGGATATGATGAGACGTCACGGTATCAGGGAAGGTCATCGACCCGGCATTGAAGATGCATTTCTCGAACAATGGCATCAAAAATTACATAGCAGTTGTACTTCTGAGGATATTACTATTTGTGAAGCGTATATTGTTTTCCAGGAAACCAATTCACACGACCTTTTTTATAAAACCTTATGGGAGCGGGGGGGGATATCTATAGATTTTTTAAAGAATATGGCCTGTCCTCTAACCCATGGCCCTCGATATATGCCTCAATTAATTCCTGATTTAAAACATTTGCTGTGGATATTGAAACAAATTCATGGTGGTTCCCATAATTTCCAGTACCTATTAGAGGTGTCGAAGTGGCAGTTTGATCACGACTTATTTTCAATGTTGGAAGATGTGAAAAATAATTTTGGCGCCTGGTGGGTCCCTGGCAGGATTATGGATTGCCGGCATAGATTGAAACATTTTTTACCCCATCATTGCCCGCGAGATCCCCTGATGATAGATGTCTCTCTAGATAATATGTATAAAAGCTCTATAGAACAAATTGATCTGCGCACATTGAATGGTGATGATATTGTTGCTTTAATATTTTTAACATTACAAAATATTCAATTATCTTATGACCATGAGAAGGTAACCTCCTGTATTGATTTATGGAAACGCCTAAAAGATGAACCCGATCAAGATAAATGGTCTCGTGAGTGGGGATTGCAAGCCTTAGCAGCCTTAAACTATATTCAAGCGATGATTCAATCTTTTATGGATGAATTATATGAACTTATTCAACCTAAAGCACAGATACTTGGGGAAGCATGTGATATCAGTGAATCCTATCTCATGAATTTTGGTGAAGAGGTAATCAGAAGTCAGAACACCTTTTCATTATCGAAACTTATCGATACGCTGTTCCCTATTTTACGTAAGATTGCAAATGTTGGTTCCTGGAAAATAATAAGCCGTGGCCAAGGGTGTGCAACCGGGATCGTCAAGGCAGCCGACTCATTACTTTCTATTCAAGGCACGCACCAAGAAAAACCTCATATTATGCTAGTTAATTCAATAGATGGGATAGAAGATATTCCCCCTTGGGTTGCAGCTATTCTTACTACCAGCGATGTAGATATATTATCTCATCTTTCAATTCGATGCAGAAACGCCAAGGTTATATTGTCCACTTGTTATGAACATGGTTTTTTTGAAAAGATAAAGTTATATGAAGGCAAGACCTTAACTCTTTCTATTGATAATGAAAGGGTCTGCTATAAAGAGGGTATTATTGAGGGTGCTGGAGTTGTCTCTCATAAGAGAAAAAAAGTAGGCCCTAAGAGTGTTAAAAAGAGCGGATCAAAGTCAGGTAATCTCATGCAGATAAAAGAAAAATTATCGTCTTTTATCAAAACGCCATTTTCAATAACCATACCATTTGAGGCCTTTGAGAAAACACTGCAAAATAATAGTGGGTCCAGAGCATTATTGGATAAGTTAACCTCTGAGTTATCCTCACATCACCAAAATTATCCATCCCCTTTATTGCGTATAAGAGAATTAATTACCGGGCTTAGCATACCAAATGATATAGTTCAGTCTATTCGCGATGAAATTTTACAACAAGAATATGATATGGTCCAATGGTCGAAATCAGTGGAAGATGCTATTACCTCCAATATTAAGAAAGTATGGGCTTCTGTTTGGAATGAGAGGGCCTATCTCAGTCGTTTTTCACGCAAGTTAACCATAGATAAAGTTCGTATGGGAGTACTTATCCAAAACGTAATCCCTGCTGATTACTCGTTTATAATCCATACACGTAATCCTGTATCCAATAATAGTAATGAAATTTTATCTGAAGTTGCTGTTGGTTTAGGGGAGACCCTGACCGGAAATTCACCGGGCACGCCCTTGTGTGTTATTTCAACAAAGAAAGAGCATAAGCATACTATTATGTCTTATCCCTCTAAGAACATGGCCTATTTTGATTCTTATCAAGAAAAATCATATATTATTCGGTCGGATTCAAATGATGAGGATTCATCGGATTTTGCAGGGGCTGGTTTATACGACAGCTTTTTTATTAATACACCGGTCCAGAGGTTAGTACACTATGATAAGGAAAGGTTGTTTTGGGATAGGGACTTTCAGTATTTTCTGTTTGATTCCCTGAGTAAAATGGCTAAAGAGATAGAAAATATCAAGCAACACCCGCAAGATATTGAAGGCGTCTATTATAATAATGCTTTTTATCTGGTTCAAACCCGTGATCAAATTGAATAATATGTGTCTGCTATTTTTGAGCAGGGTTAAAGAGAAAAAAGGAAATAATCCTACCACAGACAGGATAGAAGTAAAAAAGCGGTAGATTAAATTCTACCGCTTTTTTTTGCCGAACTATTAATTACTACGCTTCCTGCGGTCGTACATTTACAGCTTGCGGGCCTTTGGCACCTTGCTGAACATCGAATTCTACCGCTTGATCTTCTTGCAAGCTTTTAAAACCTGCTCCCACAATTGCAGAATAATGTACGAATACATCTTTTTCATCACCATCTGAAACAGTGATGAAGCCAAAACCTTTTTGGTCGTTAAACCATTTAACTCGTCCTTGAGCCATACCGGACATCCCTCCTTTCTTTAAGTTTCTTAAGTTGGGATGTTTCTGTAAAGCTCAGGAAAAGCTATAGGCTTCCATTGTTTCAGATAACCTATCCACAACTTAATGCTAGCCCAAGAGGAGAAGTTTCTCCTTTGGGTAATTCTATAATGCAACAATAATTTCAAAGCTCCCTATTCCTAAAATTACCAGGAATGTATGTACCCACAAATTAAGTATATATTGTCAAAAACTAATTGTCAAGGGTTTACTGCGTGCAGGGTTTTGCGCCTGGAGGGTGTTTGGGGTTATTTTAGCTTTCATGCTCAGGCTGATTCACCATTTACCAAGCCCAAAGTAGCGCAGGGCTTGGCACCCTTCATTTATCAGTTTACACTTTTTGAAAAAAGTAGACTATTTCAAGAAAGTGTAAACTACTTATTGTGCTTTATGAAAGGTGCTCAGGGCTTCAGCCAAAAAAAATTTTAAGAGACGCCTTTAATGATTCGAACTATAAAAAAGCCTAAAAAGAAAAGGGAGGATAAAAGAATAATGGAACCTGAAGCCGGCAAATCCAAATAAAAAGCGGTAATCAATCCTAAAAATACTGAAAGCGCGGCTACCAGAATCGAAAACAGAAGAGTTTGACCAAAGCTTTTCGCTACTTGCAAAGCAGCGGCTGAAGGGATTACCAGCAAGGCTGTCACCAGGAGCAGGCCTACTATTTTCATACCTAAAACAACAGTTACTGCTGTCAGAACAAGGAGAAGCCCTTCAAGCCGATCAGTTTTTATTCCACTTGCTTTAGCCGATTCGGGGTCAAAGGTAACAAACATTAACTCTCGATAAAAAAGGGTGATGGTAATCAGGAGGCTTGTAGTAAGCACCACAGAGATCCATAATTCAAGGGAAGAGATGGCCAAAATATTCCCAAAAAGATAGCTCATCAAATGTACATTAAAACTGCCGGCCAGACTGGCCAAAATTATACCGGCTGCCATACCGATACTGCTAAAGATGGCAATAGCCGTATCCTCATACACCCCCGCTTTTTCTCTTAATTTAAGGATACCTAAGGCAGAAAAAATAGCTACCGCCAAGGATGTGACCACAGGCAATACATTAAGAAATAAACCCAGAGCTACTCCGCCAAAAGTCATATGGGCCAGTCCATGGCCAATCATGGCATCCCGCCTTAAAATAAGAAAAATCCCCAGGATAGCACAGGCCACTGAAATGAGCAGCCCTGACCACAGGGCTCTTTGCATAAAACTATAGGACAGAATAGTTGCCAAACTCCCCCCTTTTTAATGGCGGTGGCAGATCAGATGCTGTTCTCCACGCAAAAAATCTTCAACTACAGAGGATCGACAAAACTCTTCATGATTGCCATGGAAAACAAGTTTTTGATTTAAACAGGCAATTTTCGTTATATATTTATTGACTACACCGATGTCATGAGTAATGAGAATAATAGTGATTTTTTGGATTCGATTAAGATTGTCCAGCATATCATAAAAATAGGATTGGGTATTGGCATCTACGCCGGTTGTAGGTTCATCCAGGAACAGAAGACTTGGTTTATTGGCTATGGCTCTGGCAATCAGGATCCTTTGTTGTTGTCCTCCGGAGAGTTCTCCGATTCTTTTGGTTTTGAATTGTTTCATAGCCACCAGATCCAGAGCGCGATCAATATCTTTTTCATCGGATTTGCCGATAAAACGCGGAAACTTTTTACTTGAAAGCAGCCCCATAGCAACAACTTCTTTAACTGATGCGGGGAAAAGGGGGTCTACATGGCTTGCTTTTTGAGGCACATATCCAAGTTTACTCCAGCCGGTAAAATGTTTTATATCTTGTCCGAAAACTTTTATCCTACCCTTATTGGGCCGGAGAGTCCCTAAGATGAGCTTGATCAGGGTCGTTTTGCCGGAGCCGTTGGGACCGATGACCGCTAAAAAATCTCCCTTGATGATCTCCAGATTAATTTCGAGCAATACAGTGATAGAACCATAACGAAAATTAAGCTTTTGCACAGATACAAGGGGTTGCTTACTATTCACAAATGAGGCCCTCACGCAAATTTATTAAATTTTTTTCCATTAATGAAAGAAAAGTCACTCCGGATTTTATTTGTTCTCTGGTTAAATTGGGTCCGGGGTTTAGAGGCAAAACAAGAGCGCCGATTTCTTGAGCAAGTACCTGAGCCATACGATCGGAAGCCAATGACTCAAAATAAATGACTTTAATATCGTGTTTTCTGGCTTTATCTACCACATCGGCCAATTTTTTAGGAGTTGGTTCAGCATCGGGTGAGATCCCATAAAGGGGGACCTGTTCTAAATTGTATCTTTCAGCCAAGTAGCCAAAAGCAGAATGCCCAGCCAAAAAAATTTTCCATGACGGCAGTTCTTTAACCCCTGTTGATATTTTTGATCCAGGGCCTTCAATTTTTTCTGGTATCTCAAGGCATTTTGATGATAGTAATCTTTGCCTTCAGGGTCTTGCCCGGCGAAAAATTCGGCTATCTGACCGACAATGATTTGGTCATAGTGAAAGTCAAGCCAGATATGGGGATCAACGTGGCCATGAGAATGCAGAATTTCTTTTTTATGATGATTTTTTTCAGGCAACGGGATTTTTATTTTGTCGGCTTTGTGATTTGCTTTATGATTTTTTTCATGGAGGTGGGTTTTTATTTTGTCGGGTTTGTGGCCCTCCGGCTGGTGATCAGATATTTCCCATTTTTTATGTTCTTTCCCTGCTTTTGAATCCTGAGTCCATATTCCTTTACTAATTTCGATTACCTGTAATGATGGGCGATTGATACCCTTAATGAGATCATCCACCCAGGGTTCCATCCCGGCCCCGAGGTAAAGAAAGATATCTGCTTGAGAAAGGGTAACTAAGTCGCTGGGTTTAGGCTCCCAAGTGTGGGGCTCGGCACCGGCAGTGAGAAGAAGATCTACTTTAACCCGGTCACCACCAACGGCAAGGGCAAACTCTTGCAAGGGGAAAATGCTGGTGACAACAGATAGCCTTTGGTTGGCTGAACAGGGGAGGGAATATAGGGCAAAAAAAGTGACAAGGCTAAGGATAAATATAATCTTAATCCTGTTTTGATTATAACTTAGTTTCATGGGTTTAGTGTAATGTAAATATTTCTACAATGCAATATTTTTACTAATTTTTTTCTTTTTTCTTATTTGCCTTACAAAAGCCAGCATAGTCTGATAATGAATACCCTGCCAATAAATTCTTTTACATGTGGGACAAAGAGAAAATTCATTGAAGTGCCGGCTAATTATTGAGGGTAATTTATTGGCAATCTTGTTTTTTTCAATAGGGACAATTTTTACATTGCATTTCAAACAGATAGAAAAAGGCTTAATTTTTGAAAAAAGGTCGAATCTGCTCATTACCTCCTCGACTTGTTTTTTAGGATCAACAGCCTTAATCAGATAGCCGTGAGTAATATTTTTTTTCTTTAACACATTTTTATCTCTTGTTAATATGATTCGTTTATCTTTTTTACCTATTTGGTCAATGGGAGAAGGTAAAAAATCATAACTCTCTGTATCTTGGTAAAGGGCATCAAATCCGAGCAACCTCAAGTATTTTGCCAATTTACCAAGATGGGCATCAAGAATAAATTTTGTTTCTCTTAATGGCTGCGCCCTCAGTCGACTAATCCTTGAGATATCAAAAGACTCAAAAACAGGGTAAATAGAAACCTTATCGTCGTTTTTTGGAGTATAAAAAAAATTTACCGATTGCCCATTCACCAGAATAAGATCAATTTCAGAAGGAGGTACTCCCATTGATTCAATAATATTTTTTATGGTGGGGTTGTCAGAGAAATGATATGCAAACCGGACCTTTCGTTTATCCTGCGGCAGGAAATCATTCAGCTCTTCATAGAAACGCAGCAGGATTGTATTTTGTTTCATGACCTTATACCCCTGATTTTCAAAATCTCTTTTCTTTCACTATACCTCGTCGTTTTCTAAAAACCAATAAATTCTTCAACTTAAAATGGAAAAATCTCTTGTAATAAACTTAACCTTTTATGTAATATATGGTAATAGTAAATAAACCATATTGATTATAGTAAAAAATTTATCTATAAAGAAACCTGATGCATAAAATGATGGAGACTGGCAAGTGGGAAATTTTATTCTTTTTTTACCATTGATACTTGGATTGCTTTTTGGGGGGATGACCGGGTGGCTTATTTTGCGGATAAAGATTCGTCATGAATATGACCGAGCAAGAGCGGAGGCAGATTCTGAACGAGCTACCCTGGTAGAGCGATTGCAAGGCAGAGATCAGCAATTACAAGAAATAAAAGGGGCCATGGAAAAAATATCTGACGAGGCTTTTGGCCTGAGAAATGAACTCAAATCAGAATCTGAAAAACGATCTGCGGCTGAAGAAAAAAATTCGCGAATTCCGGAACTTGAATCATCAATTAAAGCCAAAACTGAATATATCGAAAACCTTCAAGATAAAAATACTGAACTCAGGACAAAGCTGGCAGGGCTTGAAACAAAGCTGACTGAAGGGCAAAAAGCCGCTGAAGAAAAATTATCCCTTCTCAATAAGGCACAACAAAAGTTAGCCGATGCCTTTAAGGCACTCTCAGCCGATGCACTAAAAAACAATAATCAATCCTTTTTAGAATTGGCCAAGGCTACTTTAGAAAGGTTTCAAGAGAGTGCTCAGGGCGATCTGGAGATGCGGCGCAAAAGTATTGGTGAACTTGTGAAGCCCTTAAAAGAGTCTTTGGAGAAGGTTGATACTAAAATTCAGGAAATTGAAAGGGCTCGCACTACTGCCTATGTCAGTCTCAGTGAACAGGTAAAGTCACTTGCCGCTACCCAGAACCAGCTTCAAGGTGAGACGGCCAATCTAGTGAAAGCTTTGCGCACTCCGGCAGTTCGCGGCCGATGGGGAGAGATGCAACTGAAGCGGGTTGTTGAAATCGCCGGTATGGTTGAGCATTGTGATTTTTCCCAGCAGGAGTCGGTTAATAATAGTGATGGCACTCGCCTGCGGCCTGATATGATAATTAAATTACCCAACCGGAAAAATATTGTTGTGGATTCCAAGGCACCCTTGCAAGCCTATCTTGATACCCTGGAAGCGCAAAATGAGGAAATAAGGCTGGCAAAACTCAAAGACTATGCGCGACATGTTCGCAGCCACATTTTACAGTTGGGCGCTAAGGCTTATTGGGATCAGTTCAAACCGGCCCCGGAGTTTACCATAATGTTTTTACCGGGTGAAATTTTTTTTAGTGCGGCCCTTGAGCAAGATCCCGCTTTGATTGAGTTTGGCGCTCATAGACAGGTTATTTTGGCCACTCCAACAACATTGATTGCCTTGCTCAAGGCGGTAGCCTATGGTTGGCAGCAAGAGCAAATTGCTGAAAATGCCCAGATAATTAGTAGTTTAGGCAAATCTTTATATAATCGAATTTTTACCCTCGCCGGTCATTTTTCTGATATTGGCAAGGGCTTGGATCAAACGGCGGATGCCTATAATAAGGCCGTAGGATCTCTTGAAAGGAGGGTTTTAGTTACCCTGCGTAAATTTAAAGATCTTGGCGCTTCAACAGGGAAAGATATTGAAAGATTAAAAATTATTGACAAATCTACCCGTTCCCTTTCAAGTCTTACCAATGAACAAATTGAGGAAAGAGCGGACCTTGGTTACCAGCCTTTGAAAAAAAAACCGGCATTTAACAGGATATCAGATAAGCTAAAAACCTCTTGACAAAAAATTGTTTTTGGTATATTTATATAGGCGGACGCGGGGTGGAGCAGTCAGGTAGCTCGTTGGGCTCATAACCCAAAGGTCGCTGGTTCAAATCCAGCCCCCGCTACCAAATATAACAGCTCAGCGCTTTTAATCTCAGATCATTTCTTATATATCGGAGCCCCCAATAATTCATTTTGGCCACTCTTTTTGCCTTATCTTCACACGTTGTCTCTTCTTAACTATTTGAGTGAGAAAAAGCGCCGGGTAAGTAAGTTTATAAGGGATGAGTGAGGAGTGGATTTTTAAAGAAAGGGAATTTTTTAAGAAAGGATGAAGAAAAATATGCCCAAAACCATAGCCGAAAAAATATTGAGCGAAAAAAGCGGCGGCGAGGCTAAAAAGGGCCAAATTGTCATTTGCAATGTCTCCTGGGCCATTGCTCAGGATGGGACCGGCCCGCTTTCTATTCACAGATTGCGTGAAGCCGGAATTAACAAGGTCTTTGACCCTGAAAGGGTGATCTTTTTTATTGATCATGCAGCCCCCAGCCCTAAAAAAGAATTGTCTAATGCTCATCAGCAAATCAGGTCCTTTGCTCGAGAAACCGGCGCTCAAGTTTCCGATTTTAATCGTGGTGTCTGCCATCAAAGAATGGTGGAGGATTTTGTCAATCCAGGAGATTTGCTCATTGGAGCAGATTCTCATACCTGTACCTCCGGGGCGCTGGGTGCCTTTTCAACCGGCATGGGGTCTACAGATGTGGCTATAGGCATGGCCTTGGGCAAGGTCTGGTTAAGGGTGCCTTCTACTATTAAAATAGAGGTCAGCGGGACCTTTCCCCCCGGAGTATATGCCAAGGATTTGATTTTGTATATAATCGGGCAGTTGACTGCAGATGGGGCCACCTATAAGGCTTTAGAATTTTGCGGACCAACCATTTCGGCCATGAGCATGTCCGATCGCTTTACCCTTTGCAATATGTCTGTGGAAGCAGGCGCCAAGACCGGCTTGATAGCCACCGATGAGATTACTCGCGAGTATCTGGTAAAGCAGGGGCGAGGCGATCGGTTTCGTGAAATTGTCGCCGACCCCGACGCCGAGTATGAACAAGTCTTAAGTATCAAGGCAAATGAACTGCAACCTATGGTGGCCTTTCCCCATACGGTAGATAATGTCAGGACTGTCACCCAGGCCGCAGGAACCAAAATAGATCAGGTGTTTATTGGCACGTGTACCAATGGCCGGATGCAGGATTTACAAATTGTGGCCCAGATTCTGGAGGGGAAACAAATTGCTCAGGGGGTCCGCCTTATTGTAACCCCGGCTTCAAGGGCTATATATCTGGAGGCCCTTCGAGGCGGCATCATTGAAAAGCTTATCAATGCGGGCGCTGCCGTGACCAGTCCGGGATGCGGTCCTTGTGTCGGTATCCATCAGGGAGTTCTTGGCGATGGTGAGGCATGTCTCAGCACCCAGAACAGAAATTTTTTAGGCAGAATGGGTAATCCCGAAGGTTTTATATACCTTTCTTCACCGGCTACTGCGGCTTATTCGGCCCTGAAGGGCGAAATTGCCGATCCAAGAGAAATATTAACCAAAAAGTAGAAGGTTATTTTTATGATATTAGAAGGAAATGCAAAAAAATTTGGAGATAACATAAGCACCGACCTGATTGCTCCGGGAAGACTTTTTCATCTTCGCAACAATCTACCCGAATTAGCCAAACATGTTTTGGAGGATGCAGAGCCCAATTTTTATGAAAAAATTCAAAAGGGGGATTTTATCGTAGCCGGAAGAAACTTCGGGCTGGGCTCCAGTCGTGAACATGCGCCGGCTATTATTAAAATCGCCGGTATTGGAGCCATTTTGGCTCAATCTGTGGCCCGGATTTTTTTTCGCAATGCCATCAATGTGGGGCTCCCGGTTTTTGAGTGTGACACAACCCAGATTGATGCCCAAGATCATTTGCGGGTTGATGTTCTTAAAGGGACTGTGGAAAATCTAAGCAAGGGAATTTCCTTACCCTTTAATCCTCTCCCCAAAATAATGGTGGATATTTTGAACGATGGCGGCTTGGTAGCTCATATTCAAAAACATGGGGGATTTAAACTTTAATTTTTTGCTCTTTGTTATCCCCTTCGATTTTTCAAGCATAGAGGATCTGATGACAGACTTTTGGAGGAATGGGGACAGATTTGAAATCGGTCCCCATTCCTCCAAAAATTCCGCATAATTATCCGAATAAGAATATGGGGAAAAGAGGTGGAAAAAATTAAAATTTTGATTGCGACCGGTTTTGGGCTTGGGTATTGCCCTGTTATTTCCGGGACCGTTGGCAGCTTGGGAGGGGTTTTACTATTTTATTTTTTTCGCCAACTCCCCTGGCCTCTGTATTTGGTAACTGTCATTACCCTTTTCTTTTTGGGTATGTGGGCATCTGACAGGGCAGAGGTAATATTTCAAAAAAAAGATTCCGGATACATTGTTATTGACGAAGTTGTTGGCTTCTTGGTGTCAGTGTTCTTGATCCCTTGGCAGTGGCCATGGATCTTGGCGGCCTTTTTGCTTTTTCGGGCCTTTGATATTATAAAACCATATCCATTGCGGAGGGCGGAAATCCTTCCCGGAGGAATCGGAATTATGCTGGATGATTTAGGAGCAGGGCTTTATACCAACCTGATTCTTCATCTAATTCGAATATGGCTATGATGGA
The DNA here is from genome assembly GCA_030625085.1 of Pseudomonadota bacterium. Taxonomy (GTDB): domain Bacteria; phylum SZUA-182; class SZUA-182; order DTGQ01; family DTGQ01; genus DAOURK01. The sequence goes on along the minus strand of DAOURK010000056.1, from coordinate 11,669 downwards.
AAACCTATTAAATCAAATTCTTATAATCCCCGGTTTTCTTCCCGCATTATTTTTTGTTTTAGGCGCATGTATTGGGAGCTTTTTAAATGTCTGCATCTTTCGTCTCCCTCGCCAGGAATCGATTATATTTCCTGCCTCCCATTGTATGAATTGCGGAGCCAAATTGAAGCCTCTTGATAATATTCCCCTGCTAAGTTTTTTATTCTTAGGAGGGAAGTGCCGGTATTGTCACGCCAAAATATCCTGGCAATATCCGCTGGTAGAGCTTTTAAGCGCCATTTTATTCGCTTTGGCCGCCATTCGTTTTGGGTTGCAATGGAATACCCTTATAGCTGTTATTTTAATCTCAAGCAGTATTGTCGTTTCAGTTATTGATTATAAGATTCAAATTATTCCCAATAGCATTTCTCTTCCCGGAATTGTTTTAGGACTTCTGATTAATCTGATCCCTTCATCACCGGTCGGCTTTTTGAACGCTTTGTATGGTATGGCGCTGGGGGGAGGGCTTTTTTATGTGGTGGCCCTGGTGAGCAGGGGAGGTATGGGGGGAGGAGATATTAAGTTAATAGCTATGTTTGGGGCCTTTTTAGGCTGGAAAAATTGTCTAGTCACTATTTTTTGCGGGGTTTTACTTGGATCGTTAGTAGGTGTTACCTTATTAGTTTTGCAGCGTAAAGGGCGAAAGGACCCTATCCCCTTTGGCCCCTTCCTTTGTATAGGCGCTTTAATCAGCCTATTTTACGGCCAGGAAATCATATACTGGTATCTTCACCTTACCCTCTTTTAATCCATATGATAATACCGGCTAACAGGATATTTAAGCTCGTTTCATAGAAAATCTTTTTCTGTAGATGTAGATAAAATATTATTAAAGCACTTATTTTTATTGCTCAATCATTGCCCTTCTATAACTTCTTCACATCAGGCGCTATCACTAAAATATTTTCATTATTAGGTAGCGCATTAAAAAAAAATGATCCGACCAATTAGTCTTAATAGCTTACAACAATAATACTAATACTAAGAGGAATCGCTTATGAAAACCTTTTTTAACCTACCAAATCCATAATTATTCTGTGCTGCCTTTTTATTATCTATTGTATTCCTGGACTCAATTTCAATATGTTTTTACAATTTTTCTCCTCCATTTTAATTTGTCTAAAAGGAGTAAGGGAAAAATAGTAAAAAAATATTTTTTTAAATCAACAGATGTCTGTAGAAGTTATTTTATTTTTCGTCGAATAAATAATAATTATTAATATGTAATTTTGAGACAAAAAAATAAGGAGAATTATCAAATGGCTGATAAAGAAGATAAAGTTCCGAAAAATGTTAACGGCCCCTTTTATGTTGATACAAATTGTATCCAATGCGGTAACTGTATAGAAGTAGCCCCGGAAAATTTTAAAGAGGGGGATGAATTTTATTATGTTTCAAAACAACCCAAAAATGATGAAGAATTTAAAAATTGTAAGCAGGCCCTGGAGGAATGCCCTGTTGATGCCATAGGACATGATGGGGAATAAGATTATTTTAAAACCAGGAGTACACCATCAGTCATAAAGAGTATATCCTTCAGAACTCAGGCTTTAGTGCCTTGAAGCCGTGCCTCGGCAAAGATCAAATCCAATAAACTTCCACTTACTCATCCTGTGGTAAGGTGTCATTTAACGCATTCTTTTCATTTAGTTATTCTGCATATAAATGATATGCAGAAGCAACCGCTCAATTTTTTTCAATTTGGTACTTGTTTTTTATTTATTTTCATGTATTATATAGATCAAATATCTATTTAATTCAAGGTAAATAGGCAAAAAATAGAGCTGTTTGTTAGTATTAAAATTATAGCATAGGAATTTTCATTTTTTTTATGCGGCTTCCCAGCCATTTTTTTAGACAGGATTAACAGGATTGGGCAGGATAAAAAAGAGGGATCTCGTAAATCCTGTTAATCCTGTCTAATTGTATTTAAAAAAAAACTTTAGTGGGAAGGGGAAAAAATGAGGGAGGAAAAGGTATGGTAAGGCCTAAGGGAAAAAGAATAAATACTGAAAAAACCCTCTCCAGACAGGAGAAGCAAGAATCAACTGAAGTTTCTCTTGAATTCACTTTTCATTCTCCTGAGGCAAAACAGGTATATTTGGTTGGTGAATTTAATAATTGGGACACTCATTCAATACCAATGAGGAAATGGAATGAAAGAGAGTGGAAGGTAACCCTGCAATTAAATCCCGGCTGTTATGAATATAAATATTTAGCAGATGGTTCATGGATAGATGATGTCCCGGGTATTGAAAGGGTACAAAATTCTTTAGGTACACATAATTTGGTTGCCTCTGTGCAAAAAAATCATGGGGCAAAATAGCAGGAAAGAAGGAAGAGAATAATGAAAAAAGTCCTGGAGGAAAATTATGAGTATGGAATTATCAAAGGAAGGATTCATCCCAAACCATCGTCCAATCAAAATCAAACTCCCCATTAATAAAGAAAAAAGAACCTATTACCAGTTGATTGCCGACCAGTGCCCCATCAATCATTTTTCTGATAATGCAGGAAAAATGAGTCAAAACAGTATACCTACCCGGAGAACAGAGGCATCTGTATCTCTTAAGATTTCCCAATCGAAAAATAAGAAAGGACTTAAAGTTGCTATCCTGAGCCTTGAGTATCATCCTGGGGAGGATGACAGCCTGGGATTAATGCATCCTGCTCGATTGGCAACTGCCTTAAATCAGGATGGTTATGAAGTACACGTTTTTACTCAAAGTAATCAAAAAAATTCAACGCATGAAACTGTAGATGGGATCAATTATCATTATATACCCTTTGAATCTAATGGGTCATTGTTAGAGGCTGCATCTTCATTCTCCCACAAAATTTCTCAATCTATGAAAAATATTGAGTCCAAAGACAACCCCTTCCATGTGATCCACTGTTTTGATTGTTATTCTGCAAAGGTTATCAAAAGCCTCCCCCATGATATCCCAAGGAGGGTTATCTATTCCCCTTATTCTCATAGCTGGAGGGGAGAACCAACGAAAGATGATGAATTATTTAGGCAAAAGAAGTTTTTAGAGCAACAGTTAATTGAATTAAGTGATGGTATTGTATGCTGTGATCAAGAGATGAGGGCAGAGATTCAGAATTGTTTTTCTGTGCCCGGGGGAAAATTTTTTATTCTGCAAAAGACATTTAATTGGGAAGATTACCAATGGATAAAAGATCCTGGTGAGGTGAAAAAGAAATATGATATTTGGCCTCTTGATCCCCTTGTTTTATTTGTGGGAGAGTTTACCCATAATTATGGTTTCGATATTCTTCTTGATGCCATCCCCAAATTATTAAAAAATAACTCTAATGTGCGGTTTATGCTTGTTGGAGGCGGGGAGCTGATGTGGCCCCTGAAGTTAAATGCGCGCTATCTTTTCTTTGATCATGCAGTCCGGCTGGTTGGACACAAGGAGGGAAGGGACCTTCAGGAGTTATTTCAAGCAGCGGACATAGTGGTGATTCCCAATAAAATAAGTACTTCCCCCTATCAGCTTCTTGCCGGCTGGAGTGCAAAAAAGCTTGTAATAGCAACCAATGCAGGAGGTTGTAATCTCATCAAACATGAAGAGAACGGGATCTTGATTCATAATAATTCAGCCTCAGTTAAATGGGGCATTGAGAGAATACTTTCTGATTGGAACAAAGGGCATGAGATGGCCCAAAAAGGCTGGGGGGAAATTCAGAGAGAATATACCGGGGACGCTATTTTTCAGAAGATAAAGAAAATATATATGTAGAGGGGCGATATATGAATCAACATTATAAAAAAAAGGATGATTCAGGAACATATCAAGAAAAAAAGACCCTTGGGTTGAATGATCTCATAGATGCCTTGAATAAGAATGGGGAAGTGAAAGAAATTGTTCAGGCAGCGCCCATGTGCCAATTTCACCGGACCATGGGGAGAGAAAGTAGTGAGTCAATGCAGCCAAGATCTTCTTTTCCTCCACGGTTGATCCATAAATTCTATGAGGCCATGAATCGCATCGATCATGAGCAAATTTATGAAAGAGTGTTTCGAGGGGGGGCGGCACAAGTCAGGGATTTGTTTTGGCCTAAAAAAGATATTGATTTTGAGATAATCCAGGCCAAGACAAACAGTGAGATAATCTCCAGCGAGAAAGAACCATGGCTTTATGAATTGAAGACAGAAGAGCATATTCAAAAGCATTTCATTCCTTTCCCAAAGCTCAGGCAGCAGGCGGATGAATTGATATCTCAAGACAGAGATGTATTGCTTTTCGGCCCTCCATTTTTAGGAAAAACGAGTCTTCTTACCTATTTGTCTTTGGAAGCAAGCAGACGATATAAGGGCAAGATTGCTATAGTGCGGCTTAATATTCCAAAAGATCTGAAGCGTGAAGAGGCGAAAGGCGCTGCATCAAGATTATTGCAAAAATTAAAATGTTTGGGCGCCCTTGATGAAGAAAAAGGAGCCATTTTTGTTATTGACGATGTTCACGAGCCGGGAGTATTGGCCATAACCAGAGAGCTGTTGTCATCTCCACGTCATTTTCGAATCTGGGGCGCTGCGGGGTTTGCTTTTTTGGCTATGGAAAAAGGCAATCCCTGGATGAGAGAAGATATTGTAAAAAGAGCTTGCAATTTTATGGCCGAAGAAGATGTTGATTATTTTTCTGAACATATCTTGCAGCCACTTCTCACAGCAAAAGGAGAGGGAGGCCAACGAGCAGAGATAGATAACACTATTAAATCCTTGGGGCCGGTGCCGGTCAGGTTTTTGTGTCAGGTATGGAAATTGATTAAAGACACGAGAGCAGATGAGAAGGTTCGATATGCTCAACTGATTGCAAAGGAACCAACCAGCGGGGCTGAAGTAGTGAAGTCGGTTTTGCCTCACAATATACCCGGCATAAAAGCCCTGGTTATTGTAGACTTTCTGGAAGGCCCTCCCAGGGAACTGCTAATCTATGTTCTTTCAAAAATCGAGGACTTTGGTCATGATTTGGCAGACAACACCTTGAACAGTTTATATCAATCATTCCTTACTTTACCTGATCAGGAAGAGCCGGATAGAGTTTTTCTCTATGACCCGGTACGGGTAGGTATTCGAAAACCCGGGAACCTTACCTTTCGCTTTAAAGCAGAAATTTGGAAAGCGATTCAAGATTTTCTTGAAGAAAGCAAAGAAAAAAAAGACAGAGGGCCACACAAAAAATTTTACGCCTTCTGGCTTTCATTAGCAAAATTGGCCAAAAGGGAAGATCAAAGAGAACTCGCTGTTTGTTGTGCGCAAAGGGCTCTTGAATATGCTTCTTCAGGAGAACAAGAAGTAAAGGCCATATTTGAAATAGCCATGACAACAAGTCATTTGGTGGGAAAGTGCTCAGAAGATGTCATCAGGATACTCTGGCAGCTCATTGAAAGATCCGAGAAATTAGAAAAAATTACCCTTGATGCAGCTTTTGCAAAAGCAATACTTGGCTCTCTTTTTTTTCATATAAATCCTCCGGATTTAGAAAAAGCTCTCCCCTTTTTACAAGAAGCCACGAATGCATGTGCAGTGCTCAGATCAGAACCGGAGTTAGGACATTTGAGTAAAACAACGGCTATTGTCGAAATAGAGCAAGGAGAAAATGAGTGTGGGAAGGCTATAGAGCACGCAAAGCAAGCGCTCAAAACATACCAAAACCTCAAAAATATCAACGGTGAGTTAGACAGCCTTTATGTATCAGGGTTTTGTCTTCGCATGCAATCTATGCCTGATTGGTCTCAGGCAATGAGCTATTTAAAGGATGCCTTAACATTGCAAAACACCCCTGAGCTAAAAAGTGAACGAGCAAAGACCCTTTATCAACTTGCCTTTTGCCGCAGTAACACGCCTGGGCCCGATTGGTCGGAAGGGATGAGAACATCGCGTGAGTCTGTAGAAATTCTCAAGGGACTTGGAAATAAGACTGAAATGGTTGATCATTTACTCCAACTTGCCTGGTTATGCCATAAGCAGCACGAGCCGGATTGGAAAGGGGCTATTATCAATTATAAAGATGCCCTCAAGCTTCTCAAGGAACCTCAGCAATACGCTGATAGGGCCTTAGTCCTCTATTTGCTTGGGTATTGTTTTTCTCATCAGTCTGATCCCGATTGGCCGGAAGCGATTATGAATTTTCGAAAAGCCTTGGAAATCCAACAAGGGGAGGAGCAAAGAGAAGACCGTGTTTTTAGCTTTTTTTCCTTAGCCCTTTGTCTTTATAACCAGTCCGATCCGGATTGGCTGGAGGCGATTGAATGTTTTCGCGAGGCATTAAAGTTGCAAACAAAACCTTACCAGCGAGCAAACAGAGCGGAGACCATCGATCATTTGGCCTTTTGTCTCTATAACCAACCTGAGCCGGATTGGCAAGGAGCAATTGCCTGTTATCAACAGGCAGTCGATCTTTTTTCAGATCCGGAACAAAAGCTGAACAGGGCTGAATCATTGTATCATTCAGCCTATTGCTTCCATAATAAACCCTGTCCCGATTGGCGAGGGGCAATCAGTTGTTATGAGGGCGCCTTAGAGCTTTTCGTCGGTCCGGATCAGCAAACGGATAGGGGCTTAGCACTCTATCAGTCGGCTTTCTGTCTTCAGAACCAACCCAAACCGGAGTGGCCAAAGGCAATAGGCCGTTACCAGGAAGCCCTGCAAATTTTTAGCGCTCCTGAGCACAGATTCTATCAGGCACAAACCCTCTATCAACTGGCGTTTTGTTTCCATAACCAGTCTAGGCCACAATGGCCGAACGCGATCAGCGTGTATCAAAGAGCCCTGACTTTATTAACAGACAAAGATCAGAGGTATGATCGAGCACAAACACTTTATCAGTTAGCCTATTGTTACCATAACCAACCTCAATCGGATTGGCCAAAAGCGATTAATACCTATAAGCAGTCCTTGGAATTGTTTGGTGATCTGAAAAGTAGGGCCGGAAAGGCGTTAAGCCTTTATCAGTTGGCTTTTTGTCTTCATCATCAGCCTGATCCCGATTGGGCGGAGGCGATCAACTCCTATCAAGGGGCCTTGGAATATCTTATAGATCCGGACCATCTCAATGAAAGGGCACAATCGTTTATTGGATTGGCTTATTGTTTTCATACAAAGCCTGATCCCGATTGGTCTAGGGCAATCATCTTTTATCAAAAGGCTATAGAATTTTTTACCGGTCCGCAACAGAGACAGAAAAGGGCACAGGCGCTCTATAATTTAGCCCTTTGTCTTTATAGGCAAGGCCAGCCGGATTGGCCCGAGGCGCTGAAAGCGTCCCTTGAATCCGTTGAAATCCTGAAGGGTATAGGTGATTTGCGAAGTTTATTCAATTCGTTACTCCAGGCCGGCTGGTTATACTATAACCAACAGCACTCTGATTGGCACGGGGCAATTGTCGAATATCAGGCAGCTTTAGACATTCTTTGTCAATTAAAAGAAACGGCTGACAAGGCCCGCACTTTGTATCAACTGGCCTATTGTCTCCAGAATCAAAAGGAAGCGAAATGGTCCGAAGCAATTACTTATTATATGGAAGCGTTGAAATTTCAAATAGGTCCTGATCTACACAAAGATCGGGCAAAAACACTTTATCAATTGGCATTCTGCTTCCATAATCAAGAAGAGCCGGATTGGTCAAAAGCAATAACCTATTACCGGAAAGCTTTATTGCATCAAAAAGATCCGGGACAGCAATCATGTAAGGTAAACTCCCTGTATTATATGGGATATTGTCTTCATAATAAACCTAAGCCAAATTGGACAGAGGCGATCAAATGTTATCAGGAGGCTTTGGCGCTTCAAAACAGTTTAAAACAACAACAATCCAAGGCTCACACCCTCCATCAATTGGCTTTCTGCCTCTATCATCAACCGAAGCCCGATTGGTCAAAAGCAATAAGTCATTATCGGGAAGCATTAAAATTCCTGAGCCATCCGGAACAAAGAGTAGATCGAGCAAAAACACTTTATCAGTTGGCCTTTTGTTTACATCATCAGCCAAAGCCAAATTTATGTGAAGCAGCCGGTTATTATCATAAGGCAGTAGAAATTCTAACAGGGCCTGGGCAAGACTATGACCGGGCAACAGCCCAATATTGGCTGGCACATTGTCTCTTTTATAAGCCGGAGCCGGATTGGTCGAGTGGTATCAAAGCATCCCGTGCATCAGTTGAAATTTTTAGGGCCCTTGAAAAAAAAGATGAATTATTGACGGCTTTGATCCAGCATGCTTGGCTATGCCATAATCAGCCAGAGCCAAAGTGGAAAGAGGCCATCTTATCATACCAACAGATTGTAAAACTTCATGCAGATTTAGAGCAGCCAAAAGAATGTGCCCAGATGCTTTATCTGTTAGCCTATTGCCTTCACAATCAATCCGAACCGAACTGGTCTGAAGCTATCCACTCTTACCAGGAGGCTTTAAAATATCAAAAAATTTCTCAACAACAAATCGTTCAGGGCCAGACACTTTACCAATTGGCCTATTGTTTCCACAATCAATCCGAGCCGAACTGGTCTGAAGCTATCCACTATTACCAGGAGGCCCTCAAGTTTCAACAAGCGCCGAAACAATATGTCGGCCGGACCTTGACTCTTTACCGGTTAGCTTATTGCTGTCATAATCAACCGGAACCCGATTGGCCGATGGCTATAAAAACATCATATGAATCTGTTATGATGCTACAAAAATTGAATGAAAAACAAGCGTTATCAGAATCATTACTCCAATTTGCCTGGCTGTGGCAGAATAAGCCGAAACAAGATTGGGGCCAGGCAATACAGTTTTATCAAAAAGCCTTGGATCTTCAAACAAATTCCGATGGCAGTGGCAATAAGGCATTCACGATTTACCAATTGGCCACATGTTTCCTCAACAAACCAAAGCCCGATTGGGGGAAAGCAGAGGATTATTATAAGAGGGCCTTGGAGGTTCAAACAGATAAGGAGTACGCCCTTAATCAAGCTCGAGTCCTTTATAGTTTAGCCTACTGCTCTTCTCAAAAACCGAAGCCGGATTGGCCAAAAGCGATATACTCTTACCAGGAAGCACTAAAATATTTGATCGCTCCTGAGCAAAGGGCTGAGCGAGCGTGGACACTCTATCAGTTGGCAAATTGTCTTTACAGACAACCAGAACCGGATTGGGACAGCGCAGGAAGATTTGTGCAGGAAGGGATTGAGCTTTCCCGGGATCTTGGGCTCGAAGTGACAAAATATCTTATCTTGCAGGATTCTTTTCAACCTCAGTAACAAGGGAGGAGCCGGGTGGAAGATTTAAAACAACGAATACTTCATATTATTCAAAAGCCCCATTTAGCAGCTTTAGCCACAATTACTGAAGACGATAGACCATGGGTTCGTTACGTCACACCCAGGGCTACAGAAGATTTAACCCTTCGGTTGGCAACTTTTGTGGGCGCTCGCAAGGTGGCTCACATCAAAAACAATCCCTATGTTCATTTAACATGCGGTGTAACTGACCCGATGAATGCCAAAAATTATTTACAGATTCAAGGAAAGGCTCAATTTACCACAGACAAGGGTGATCGTGAAATTTGCTGGTTCGATAGGTTAAAAAACATTTTTAAAGGGCCTGATGATCCTCAATATGGGGTTATCATCGTTAAACCTTATCGCATAGAGCTTTGGGGAATGGAAAGCTTTGAACCCGAGGTCTGGGAACCCTAAGCTCAGAACTCCTGATCTGGGGTTTTAGCAGGAACAGTAGAAAGGGCATAATAAACAAAAAGATATAGTAAATTTATCAGAAGGGGTACAAAAATGGGTGTGATTTTGATAAGATCCTTTTCAGACAGAGAAAGGGAGGGTTCTAAATCATGCTTAAAGCCCAACTACCATTATTTCCGCCAGTACTTACCCACATAAACAATCAAATTTCATTTCAGAAGAAGGAGGGACGAATATACTATTTTCATGGGATACTACCATTATTTTCACACGATGAAAAGGACATAAAATCATTTCGATATATAACAAGCCAGTTGATAACAAGCGGGAATGTGAAGCAAATAGAAATAGCGGAAGCCTTTGGAGTTAGTTACATAAGTGTAAAGCGAAGTGTGAAGCGGTTACGTGAAGATGGGGGTGAAGGATTTTTTAAACAGTCAAACCCCAGAAGCCCACATGTGCTTACATCAGAAGTGGTGAAGAAAGTGCAAAGATATTTGGACAGAGGGGCTAACCCCGCAGAGGTTGCCCAAAAAGTGAAGTTAAAAGCAAACACGATACGAAAGGCGATCCAATCTGGGCGTTTACATAAAAAAAAACAAATAAGAGAATCATAGAAGCCCAGAGTAAAAGCGAGCGAGCAGTAATTGATGGTCAGGCTGAGATGGGAATAGCATGTACTCGTAAAGAGGAGCGGGTACAGGCTGCTTTGGGGGAATTAGCTGAAGCTGAGCCCGTGTTTGAGATAAATAAAGATGTTAAATCTGCAGGAGTGTTATTAGCGCTGCCGGCATTATTATTAAATGGTTTGCTAAAACAGAGTAGCCAATTTTTTTCTTTGCCCAAGGGCTATTATGGTTTGCAATCCCTGCTGATGACTTTGGCTTTTGTAGCTATTTTAAGAATCAAATCGATAGAAGGAGTACGTTACTGTGATGCCGGGGAATTAGGTAAAGTGGTTGGATTGGATCGAATTCCCGAAGTTCGGACCTTACGCAAGAAGATAGGACACTTATCAAAATATGGCAATCCGCAAAAGTGGGGGAGACAATTAGCCACTGCTTGGATGGAGAAAGATCCTGAGATGGCAGGGACCCTTTATATAGATGGACACATAAGGGTTTATCATGGGAAAATGACAAAGTTGCCAAAACGTTATGTATCGAGGGAGAAGTTGTGTTTGAGCGGCCTAACTGATTATTGGGTTAATGATGCCGTGGGGCAACCCTTTTTTGTGGTGACCAAAGCGGTAAACTCAGGCCTTTTAGCAACTCTTCGGGACGATATTGTACCACGATTATTAGAGGACGTGCCTAAACAACCTACGCAAGAAGAGTTGGCAGCTAACCAGAATTTATTTCGCTTTAGCCTTGTGTTTGATCGAGAAGGGTATAGCCCCGCCTATTTTAAAGAAATGTGGCAGAAGCGAATTGCCTGTTATACCTATCGAAAATATGCCAAAGATAAATGGGCAGAATCTGAGTTCCAAGACACAGAAGTTGTCTTTCCTAATGGAGAGGTGGGCAAAATGAAACTGGCAGAGAGGGGTGTGTACTTTAAGGGGCCAAAGCTGTGGATGCGAGAAATTCGAAAATTGACTGACACGAGCCATCAAACATCGCTCGTCACAACCGACAAATTTTCTGATACTGCCCAGGTGGCAGGCAAAATGTTCTCCAGATGGTCTCAAGAGAACTTTTTTAAGTATATGATGCAACACTATGGAATTGATAGACTTATTGACTATGGAGTGGAGAAAATAATTGAGACAGTTCAGGTGGTCAATCCCAGATATAGAGAGATACAAAGTAAGATCAGATCAAAAAACAGCAAATTGTCCCGAAGACGGGCAGAGTATGGAGCATTGATCTTGGGATCTGAGATTGAAGAAAAAAAAATTAAGGATTATGTACAGAAGAAATCTGAACTCAAAGAGACGATA
>DAOURK010000223.1 GCA_030625085.1 Pseudomonadota bacterium | reverse complement strand
ACGTAATTTTATGCTTAAATCATGAGGATTTAGATCTACTTATACTCGGACAGGCTGAATTATACAAAACTGCCATTATTTGAAGAACCTTATTAGAGAAGTACTTGCGGATTTTCCAACTGAATTTTTTTATTATAGGCAAGGGCTTTAGCCCTGCCAAAAGAAATTGGTTTAAGCAGGGTTTAAGCAGGGCTGAAGCCCTTGCGCTACAGTGAATTTTTAAAAGCGGAAAGTTCATAATTAGAATTGCTGGGAATTTGCTTGCCCAATAGAGCAATACAAGGTAAAATTTTATAAATATAAAATCAATGCCATTAACTTAAGGAATTGTTCCTTGTCATTTTGATGAGCATTAGCGACGAGAAATCTTTAATCATAGAGCATAACAAGATTTCTCATGGAGTTTACACTGAACGTAGTGAATGTGTTCGAAATGACAAAGAAGCGCCGATCAGACCTTAAGTTAATGACATTAACTATAAAGCAATATGAGGAGTGGAATTAAGGAAATGAATTATTTGCGCCTGGCTATGGCCCAGATTAATCCGGTCGTGGGAGATCTGGAAGGGAACAAAAAGAAAATTTTACATTATTTAAGGCTGGCCAAAGACAAGAGGGCTGATTTTGTGACCTTTCCGGAGTTGTGTGTCTGTGGATATCCGCCGGAAGATTTATTGCTGAATTCCTCCTTTGTAGAGGACAATGTGAAGATTTTGCAGCAGATACAAGAAACCATAGATTCTTCTGTTGTTTGTGTGGGATTTGCTGATAAAGGAGATGACTGCAAGGTTTATAATGCGGCTGCTTTGCTCCGGCAGGGTAAATTAAAGGGGACTTACCGGAAAATCCATTTGCCCAATTATGGAGTTTTTGATGAAAAGCGCCATTTTTATCCTGGAACTTATTGCTGTTTGTTGGAATTAGGGCCAATTGTTGCCGGCATCACTATTTGTGAGGATATCTGGTATCCGGAGGTGATACAGCAATTGAGCCGGCAAGGCGCTCATTTGATTTTTAATATCTCAGCCTCTCCTCATCATGAAGGAAAAGGACGTCTGCGTGAGAGAATGATTAAAGAATTGGCCAAAGAAAATCACGTTTTTTTGGCCTATACCAATTTGGTAGGGGGGCAGGATGAATTGGTTTTTGATGGCCAAAGTCTTGTAGTTGACGCGGAAGGCAATCTTTTAGCCCGAGGCAAGTCTTTTGAGGAAGAGCTGTTGATAATCGATTTGGCCATAAATGACCTTATTCATGCCCAACAATTTTCCCATGAATATCAGGCTAAAAAAAGTAAGGCAAAGCACTATCCCCTTCAAAGGATTTCGCTTCCTTTTTCCCCAAAAGAGGAGCAAAATCCTATACTTTTTTACAAGCCCCCTCGTCTTTCCCCGTTGGCCGAAGTTTATGGGGCCCTGGTATTGGGAGTTAGGGATTATGTACAAAAAAATGGGTTTCATAAAGTGGCTATTGGCTTGAGCGGCGGGATTGATTCTGCACTGGTTGCCGTTTTAGCTGTAGATGCCTTAGGGCAGGAGAATGTAGTGGGAGTGATTATGCCTTCGCAATTTTCTTCTTCCGAGACTCAAGAAGATGCCCGACATTTAGCCGATAATTTGAAAATCAAACATCTAAACCTCTCTATTGACGGCCTTTATCAAGGCTATGTAAAAACCTTGGAGGAAGTTTTTGAAAATTATAAACCCGATGTGACTGAAGAAAATCTTCAGGCGCGAATTCGCGGGAATTTACTCATGGCTTTATCCAATAAATTCGGCTGGTTGGTGCTGACTACCGGCAATAAGAGTGAAACCAGTGTTGGCTATTGCACCCTTTATGGAGATACTGCCGGCGGATTTGCCGTAATTAAGGATGTACCCAAGACACTGGTTTATCATTTGGTCCGATATCTTAATAAGAAGGCAGGTTACGATCTTATTCCCCAGTCAATCATAGACCGGGCCCCTTCAGCGGAATTGGCCCCTGATCAAAAAGATCAAGATATGCTCCCGCCTTATCCTTTGTTGGACGCCATCTTGAAGCGTTATGTGGAAAAAGATGAGTCCTTTTCGCAAATTGTGGCTGCCGGGTATGAGCCGGGAATAGTAAAAAAAGTGATAACCATGGTGGATAGAAATGAATATAAGCGCCGTCAATCTCCCCCAGGCATCAAGATCACTCCCCGGGCATTTGGCAAGGACCGTCGCATGCCCATAACCAACAGATACTGGCGCAATAATATTCATTCCAGGTAATTGTCTTTTTGAGTAATTCTTAAAAGCGGATTTTTGCTAAATTTTTGTCGCTAATTTTTATGGTCTTGCATCTCCACTTGACAATCAGGATCACTGCAAAGTTAACCATAAGTATATGACTTTCAATAAGTTATATAATGACCTTATAAATTTATAAAACTTATAAAAGTTGTAAAATTAAATAGTTACACCTGACTTTGACGAGGTACTGACTTGACAATAGGTTGAAGCGCGGAGTAAAGTAAAATATATAAATAAGCAGATAACCCTATTGTTTAGTTTGTATGGGACAAATTTGATGGTCTCGTAAAAAGTCCAAAATGGGGATATATGTACAACATAACTTGTTGAATTTATGCAACCCAAATTTTCTAAAAACGATTTTTTACGAATGCATCAAATTTAATTTAAAAACTCAATTTATGTAGTTATAGATTTTCAGAGAAGTAATTTCATAATGGATATTCAAACAAAAGTAGCGCAGGGCTTTAGCCCTGCCAAAATGCAGAGCTGAAGCCCTGCGCTACAGTATGATATTTGATATTTAATATTTGAAAATTTATAGTTTTGGAAGATTAAGAACGAATGAAGTTGCCAATTATGAAAGTACCCGATATACGTCTTTTACCGAAAATTTTTCAGAAATATTCACAGATACAGGCTGTATATCTTTTTGGCTCAAGGGCTTCAGGAAAGACACACAAAGAAAGTGATTTTGACCTGGCCATTGTTCCTCAAGGATCGGGGCTTAGGTCCCGGCGATTAGATATTCTCTACGATCTGGCAAAGGTGGGATTTTGCAATGTAGATTTGATATTTTTGGATACTACCGACATTGTCTTACAATACGAAGCCATTCGAATGAATAAGGTTATTTATCAAACAAAAAATTTCGATAAGGGCGCCATGTATTCAAAGGTAATACGTCAGTATTTAGACTTTCTTCCTTATTTAAAGGTTCAGCGTGAGGCTTATAAAAGGAGAATTTTGAGTGGTCAGACCTGAAATCATCAGAAAAAGATTAAATAAACTCGATGAATATGTTTCAATCTTAAGAAAATTTCAAAAATACAGTTTTGAGGAATTTATAAGCGATCCGGAGCATTATGGAAGCGCTGAACGTTTCTTACAATTGGCTATTGAATGCCTCACTGATCTGGGAAATCATATTGTTGCCGATTTGAATCTGGGGGAAGTGAACTGGTACAGTGATATCCCTTCTATTTTAAACAAGAAGGGTTACCTTGATTCCTCATTAGAGGAAAAATGGATTCGAATGATCGGTTTTCGCAATACATTAGTTCATGACTATGTTGATATTGACCGCACTATTGTTTATGACGTACTGAAAAATGGTCTTTCAGATATAGAGGCGATAAAGCTGATTTTTGCTAAATTTTTATAAAAGCTCTTTATTAAACACGCTTGCAGCCCGGCAATTGAAGGTGCAGTTTATATTTTTTTTCAATTCTTCCCTTATAAAATCGCTATGCCTTGAAATTACCCTCACTGAAGCCTTTCGACAATCTGAAGATCGCAATTTTTTTTTCCTATTTTCGTGACCTGAATAATGCTGAAATAAAGCAAAAAACTTCATCATTATCCGAATTATTCGAAAAGCTATCCGGACCGAATGCGCCAGTAACAAAAGCCACTTTTTGAGGGTTCAAATTGGTGAATATTTTTTCATCTATGGTGTTATCAACAGTGTCAATAATAACCACCTCAGCGTCTGTAGCATTGCAAACCCACAGCATACCATTTTTATCTGCGTATGCACCTGCCTCCATCCCGGCAATATTTTTCCCTTCCAGGGATTCATTCGCAATGCCCCCTACTTCTCCAGTTGTGGGATTAAAGGAATAGAGTGTATTATCCCCCCATTCTTTATATCCAATAAAGTATCCCTTTGTTGATGAACAGATAGCCATACCGGAGATGTTACCATAAGGGTGATCATCTTGGGTACCATCATCAAGAATGACAGAAGTTTCATAAGTAGTGGGATTAATGCTCATAATTCCCCCGGAGTATTCAGCTTCAATATTTTCCCATGAATTTTCTAATCGACCGGCTCCCTGTACATAAATTTTATTGTTCTCTTCTAAATACTGAATAGCAGATGGGTTTTTGATGGGGAGGGGAATACCGAAAACATTATCAGGATTTGGGATATTGGTATCGATTTCCGAATCAGTATTAATGTCAAAGACGGCAACATAGGCTTGCTCAGGCGCCCAATCGTTATCTCGGTTGATTCTTTGAAGAAGAATAAATAGTTTATCATTCACAATAGTTCCGCTTGTCATCTCAGGGCAATTGTCTTGGTCCGAATATGAACTAAGATCAATCTCTCCAATCTTAAATTGGGCTTCGCTTGTTGCTTGGGGATTGATTATCCAAGCAGTGGAGGTATCATAACGCAGAAGATATGCTTTTTCATCACCGGCAAAAATAAGATCACAAGGATTACTCGAGTTCACTTCATCACTATTCATGGTTGAATATTGCCAAATTGGTGTTGCCGGATCATTAATGTTAAATTTGGTTACATTGTCTGCATTGAAACGTTCTATCCTAAAGAAAAAGTTTTCGTAGGCTACTTCCTACGTCTCAAATTATTTGACCCAATTTGTCTCAAATTAATTGACCTGATTTTAATGTAATGAATGTTATAATAATCGATAATTTTGCAATCAATTAAATTTGTTATATTGTAATCATTTAGTACTGGTTCAAAGAAA
>DAOURK010000032.1 GCA_030625085.1 Pseudomonadota bacterium | reverse complement strand
GGGATACTATAAAGAATGGCATGAGATCGTATTTTCGTTTCATCCTTTTTGGTTGCCTTCCCTGAAGGGGTATTTATTAAAAGATCAACCTTGCCGTCCTTTATTAAATCAATAATATTAGGTCTTCCTTCATACAGTTTGGGTAAAGTTTTTACAGATATATCGTTTCTTAAGAGAACATCCGCCGTGCCGGAAGTGGCTGTAATGGTGAACCCAAGATCGGCCAGCTTTTTAGCAATAAAGACAATATCTCTCTTGTCCTGGTTTTTTACGCTGATAAACACGGTACCTTTTATCGGTAAGCGTTGCCCGGCAGCTATTTGGCTTTTCATATAAGCTGTGCCAAAGGTGGCGTCAATACCCATGACTTCCCCTGTGGATTTCATCTCAGGACCCAAAATAGCATCCACACCCGGAAATTTTATAAAGGGAAAGACAGACTCTTTCACTGCAAAATAACTTATCTCTTTTTCCTGGGTAAATCCTAATTCTTGTAAGGTTTTCCCAAGCATTACCTTGGTAGCCAGTTTGGCCAGGGTAACCCCCATTACTTTGCTGATAAAAGGAATGGTTCGGCTGGCTCGCGGATTAACTTCAAGCACGTACACGATATTATTTTTAATAGCATATTGAATATTTAAAAGCCCTTTTACCTGTAATTCTTTGGCAATAGCATAGGTATTTTTTTTAATTTCTTTGAGGAGGTCTTTTCCCAGAGTATGGGGAGGAAGCACCATAGCGCTATCGCCGGAATGGATACCCGCCTCTTCAATATGTTCCATTATGCCTCCTATAACACATTGCTTACCGTCAGCTATGGCATCCACGTCTACTTCTATAGCATCTTCCAGGAATTTATCGATAAGGATGGGATGCTCGGGAGAGGCTTCTAATGCTTTTTCCATAAAATCGGCTAACCCTTCATCATCATAGACAATCTCCATGCCCCTGCCGCCGAGTACATACGAAGGTCTTACAACTACAGGATAGCCTATTTTATTGGCCACTTTCCATGCTCCTTTGACAGAGAGGGCTGTTCCATTATCAGGCTGGATGATTTTTAGCTTTTTGAGCATTTGTTGAAATCTTTTTCTGTTCTCTGCCCTGTCTATAGCGTCAGGACTTGTGCCTAGAATCTTTACCCGCGCTTTTTCCAGAGGTACTGCAATATTAAGCGGGGTCTGGCCGCCAAATTGGACAATGATGCCAACGGGTTTTTCATGGTCTACAATATTTAAGACATCTTCAACAGTTAATGGTTCAAAGTACAGTTTATTTGAAGTATCATAATCCGTAGATACAGTTTCCGGGTTGCAATTTATCATGATATTTTCTATGCCCTCTTCTCGGAGGGCGTAAGAGGCGTGGCAGCAACAATAATCAAATTCTATTCCCTGTCCTATTCTATTTGGTCCCCCCCCAAGGATGAGGACCTTTTTATTTGAAGAGGGCTTACTTTCGTTGGATGTTTCATAGGTTGAATAATAATAAGGCTGTTTGGCCGCAAATTCTCCCCCACAGGTGTCTACTAATTTATAGACTGCTTTTATGTTTTGTCGTTTCCTTTGAGACCTTATTTTTTTCTCTGTTGAATGGAGAAGAAAGGCAAGCTGTATATCTGAAAAGCCATACTGCTTGGCTTTTTTCAGCAGCTCCGGCGGGATTGTTATATCGGCTTTAATATTATCATTTTTAAATTTTTTTATTTCTCCCTCTAACTCGACAATCTGTTTGATGTTATCAATAAACCAGCGGTCGATTTTTGATAGGTCATATATTTCATCAACAGTAAGCCCCGCTTTAAGCGCATATCTGATATAAAAGAGTCGATTTTCATTGGGAATTCTTATTTTGGTTTTTATTTTATCAATTAACTCCTTTGAGGCCGAGGATAATGTCTTATCCGAGATTTTGTCCTTCCCATCCGAGCCAAGGCCGAACCTGCGTGTTTCAGTTGACCTTATACCTTTTTGGAGGGCTTCCTTAAAGTTTCTTCCAATAGACATGGCCTCACCAACAGCTTTCATAGCCGTATTCAGGGCCCATTTAGCCTGGGGAAATTTTTCAAAGGTAAATCTGCAGATCTTAAATACACAGTAATCAACAGTCGGTTCAAAGAAAGAGGTTGTTTGCCCGGTAATCTGATTCATAACCTCGGGAAGCGTATAACCGACGGCCAATTTGGTGGCCACCCGGGCAATCGGAAAGCCCGTGGCCTTGGAAGCCAGCGCCGAGCTTCTGGAAAGCCTCGGATTAACTTCGATGATCACAATGTGTCCATTATCAGGATTTTGACCGAATTGAATATTAGCCCCTCCCCCGGTTATGCCGACTTTGCGGATAATTTTTTTAGAAAGGTTTACAAATTGGGTGTATTCTTCTCCGGTCAGTGTCTGAGATGGGGCTACGACAATACTGTCTCCAGTATGAACGCCCATAGGGTCTATATTCTCCATAGAGGTAATCATGATGACATTGTCAACACAATCCCGCATCACTTCGTACTCTATTTCTTTCCAGCCCAGGACTGATTGTTCAACCAATACTTGATGAACCGGGCTGATTTCAAGGGCATTGATTAAAGATTCTTCTAATTCTTCTTTGTTGTAAGCAATCGAGCCGCCGCTGCCTCCCATGCAATAAGCCGGCCTTAAAATCAAGGGGAATCCAATGCCAAGACCTATCTCCATTCCCTCTTTCAGATTAACTGCTATGCCGCTTTTGGGGGTATCTACGCCTATCTCTTTCATGGCCTGTTTGAAAAGCTCTCTATCCTCGGCCCTGGCAATGGCCTCAACATCAGCCCCTAAGGACTCAACACTATATTTTTTCAGGATACCTTCTTTCATTAGAAAATAAGCCAGGTTCAAGCCGGTCTGGCCACCTAAGGTAGGCAAAATGGCATCGGGTTTTTCTTTTTTTATTATTTCTATGACCGACTCTATGGTAAGTGGCTCAATATACGTTACATCGGCCATATGGGGGTCGGTCATAATGGTAGCCGGATTGCTGTTTACCAGGATAGTATAATAACCTTCCTCTCGTAAAGCTTTACAGGCTTGAGAACCTGAATAATCAAACTCGCAGGCCTGCCCAATAACAATAGGCCCTGAGCCAATCATTAATATCTTTTTTATATCATTGCGTTTTGGCATTATGTAACCTTTCCTCCCCTTCCTGTTACTTTATAGACTTTGAATGTTGCCAAACAGCTAATGTATCATCCCTAAAAATTTGGTAAATACCTGGTGGACTTCATCAAATCCCGGACTTACCGGATAGTATTGGGTGGAAATAAATCGTAAAGGAACACTTTCCATCTCTTCAATGGAGTTATCATTTACATTTCGCAAGGTGACAGAAATATTTTTTTTATCTTTGATTGAATCCTCATCCACAACAAATGAATGGTTTTGAACAGTAATGTCACCTTTAAAGGAAGAAGATGACCTGACAGGATAATTTACGCCGTGATGCCCCACCTGCATCCTGGTTCGCTTTCCTCCTAAGACCAAGCCAATAATTTCGTGACCCGTAGCAATTCCCAGGATAGGAATTTTGCCGAGAATTTTTTGAAATGTTTTGACAATTTCAGGAATTGCTTTATCATCTTCAGGCCCATTGGAAATTATTAAACCATCAAGTTTTAAGGCAAGAATTTTGTCCGCATCCATATTGTAAGGCAGCAAGGTGATGTTGCATCTCAAGGTTTTTAATTGGCGGAGAAAGTTATTCAAGATCCCCAAATCCAGTATGCCGATCTTTGCTCCGGAAGAATTGTTAGTAATTTTGGTAATTTCATTTACTGATGTATCTTTAATAAAGTCTTTTTTTATATTTTTTTTATATGCTTTTAATTTTTTCATCATGTCTGATTTCTTTGTACCATCACTTGAAATTATTCCTAACATCTGGCCTTTATCTCGAATATGTACAGTCAATGTTCTTGTATCTATTCCACTGAGAGTTAAAAGCTTTTCGTTTTTTAGAAAATGAGTAAAACTATCCTCAGCTTGCCAGTTGGAAGGTATTTTGCTTTCTTCTTTAATAACCAACCCTTCTATCCAGCATCTTTTGGATTCATTAAATTTAGGGGCCATACCATAGTTGCCTATCAAAGGATAGGTAAGAACTAAGATTTTACCGGCATTAGCAGGGTCTGTCATCATTTCTTGATATCCGACTACAGCCGTGTTGAAAATCACTTCCCCTATCCTTTCTCCGGCCGCTCCTATTGAAAGGCCTTCAAAAGAACTTCCATCCTCTAAGAGTAATGATCCTTTCATACTGATATT
Organism: Pseudomonadota bacterium; assembly: GCA_030625085.1. Lineage (GTDB taxonomy): Bacteria > SZUA-182 > SZUA-182 > DTGQ01 > DTGQ01 > DAOURK01. Next base: position 32,353 of record DAOURK010000032.1, on the reverse strand, counting down.
CCTTTCTCCCTGAATTGATATGGTAATCACAATTTATTTTTATTTTCGTTAGACTGGGTAAGTATAGAATTTTGAATTTCAATGAGTCGGTGTATGGCTTTAATTATAGTCTATTTTTGATTGCTGTTGCATATCATAACATAATAATTTATAAAAGCTGAGAAATTTCTCATCCTTTTTTTTTATTATATTCTTAACTCTTTGTTTTAAGTAGTAATTTTTTATTTCACTAATAGATTTATAAGGGGAGAGAAATATCCGGGCAGCAATTTTTTTGGGTGAAATATTTTAGGAGGTGCCTATATGGTATCGTTTAGGCTCTTGGATAGATTTAAGTGCAGAGTATATGCGGCCTTTGATGGAATGCCAAACAATCACCGGGTCGTCGGCTGATTTTTGTCCTTTTTTTTGAATAAGTTGTATAGCCATTTTACCGGCCAGGTCCACTAATTGCTTATCCTCCATAGATTGTAACTGATTACGAATCTGGGGTGACAGTCCCTCAATAAGATCTATTACCATTGCATCCCCATGAAACTGAGTTTGAGTAACTGGTGAAAATACCTTATGATTATCAGATTGAGAAGGGGGTTTTTTATTTTTAGCGGGGTTTTTTTGCTGAGGTATTTGGGGAAGAAGAGGTTTTACCCGCTCGAACATCGAAGCTATGGTATGGACCATTTCAGCATCAATTTTTTTTATTTGATTGGTTTCACCGGCTTTCAAACAAAGCTTTGCAATTTTATTAATCAGCCTCGGCACTCCCTGACCTGAATGAAGCCAGATTGCTTCATACGCCTCTGGGGAAAATATTTCCGGTGATCCTTCGCAAATCTTAATGCGGTGTGATAGATATTGTTGAACTGTTTCCGGACCGGTTAATCCTTTTACACGACAGTAAACGCCAATCCTTTGGTAAAGATTTTCCAAAGCTTTTGATTCTAAACGTTTCCCCAATTCTTCTTGACCGGCGAGCACAAAGATAATCATATTCTGTTGATCATCCTGCAAGTTAGTCATAAGTCGAAGGTTGTGCAATTGAGCTGTGTTCATGACATTGGCCTCATCAATAAAAATAATTACCTTTTGACCTTTATTGGCACAGTCAAACAGGGTAGTGTTCAATTCCTCCAGAAGTTGGTCTTTATAGCGGTTGGTAATTTTTTTATTTTTCAACTGGCCGATGATTTCACGCATTAACTGCACTGAAGAGAGGTCGGGATTAGTAATAAAAGCAATACGATATTTTTCCGGATCGAGTTCGTTTAAGATAATTCGCAGGCCCAAAGTTTTTCCTGATCCAATTTTTCCTGTAAGGACAGCTAAACAATCATTGCCTTCCTCAATGGCGAATAAAATCTCTGAAATAGCATCTTCAAGAGAGTTGTTTTCACTCCAATAAAGAGAAGGGTCCGGTACATTATCAAAAGGAGCCTTTTTCATTCCCCAATATTCGTAATACATTTACCTACCCCTCCTCGTGTGATTTTCTATCAAGGTTACAGCGCTTAAAGGGACTCTCCACTGTCGTCCGATTTTGTGACCTAACAGATTACCTGATCGGAGTTGACGATAAATGGTGTTTTTTGAAACACGCAGGCGTTGAGATGTTTCTTGAGTTGTGAGAAAATTTTTGTTATTGAAGCAGGTTGAATTGAGTGGTTGAAGTGAAACAAGCATCTTAAAGGGATTTTTAAAACCGGAGACAATTTCTATAGTAAATTGCCTTTTTTCAGTTTGAACCAGACGGGCTTCTTCAGTGATCAGGGAAACTAAGGAACTGGGAGTCAATTTAAGGGTATTCGGTTCTGGAGGAGAATTTATTGAATGAGTGTTTATGGTTTTAGAAATAGAAAGGGGAAGGTTTTGTTTTTCTATGCGTCGACGAGCAATGCTGATTTTTTCCATAGATATGTCTCCTCTCATTATTTATTCGGAAACTTATCTTTGTTTCATCGTCGAAATAAATTTTTTTTTACCATGGAAATACCCATTACACTAAAAATTATATTTTACTAAATATTATTTTCATCTCCAGGGGTGGTCAAATTGAATATTTGACCATGAATGTTTACCACAGAAACCAATTTTCACTTATTATGACATAAATTATGAGAATTGTGTTGGAAAAGCCGTGAGCTATCATACATAACTTTATGTCTTTTTTGATAATGAGGAATAAATTTATAATAACAGCGTATAAAAAAGCCACTATCCATTCATTATGAGATAAGGCAAATAGTATGGCTGTTCCCCAAAAGGCAAAGGCTGTATACTCTCCTACAGCTACTTTTTCTATATCGGGGTTAATGATATAGCGCCATAAAAATGAACGAATAAAAAGCTCTTCGAAAATCGGCACTATCAGGACATATCCAACAAAACGGAATAAAATAAATGGAGAAAGCCAGCTTTTCTGTAAATGGTGTAATTTGATTGTATTTTGGCGACTTCCTAATAGACCAAAGATACCGTCGGTTTTGGCAAAATTGGCAATATAATGATAAGGCAAAATCCAAATGGTAATTCCTATAACACCTACTATTAATGCCCAAAAAAGATTTAAAGAGGTTATTTTATTTTCATGCATCTCTTGATATTTTTGGTGAAATATCCAAAGGAGGGCGGCTGCCGCTACATAGGCTAAGATATATCCTAAATAAAGACCGTTTGGGAAAAGATCGGCAATAGCTTTAATTCCAAGAAAGGCAAAATAAGGAGAAAAATAAGGGATAAAAGTATCCAATTTAGTATTTTTAAAGGGCATAACAATTTGATTATTTATTCAATAATGATGGCCTCGTAAAAAGTCCAAAATTGGAGTCTTCGCACAACATAATTTATTGAATTTATGTAACCCAAATTTTGTGAAGATTACTTTTTACGAATTAATCAATACTAATTTTTATAACAGTTTATTTTATGAAAAATTTTAAGAAAGAAAAATCCTCCTTAATTTTTATATTTAGATTTCATTATAATAATATAAAAAGATAAAAAAATAAAGAAAAATTTTGGGACAAAATGAGGATTGTATCCTCATTAATCTTCGTTGACTCTTTAAGAGGTGGTATGCTAAAATTTTCATTTTATAGGACTATTACCTTCCATGATTGATCTACCCCAGCCAATTAATAGTGGATGTATTTTTGATATGAATTGACATGTAATAAATGTCATTTATGTCCCAGGTGGCTATATTATCGCTATATTGAGGGAATGATGTGCGTGGTAAATATTATCTTCGATCCTGCTTATAATACATATGCAAGTTTGTTACGAGGTATTCAGACTTATTTTCAAGCCTCTTCCACTATCATTCATCAAGCACGAAATACCTTAAAAGTTATCACCTTTGAAGATAAAAGATTTGTGGTTAAATCATTTAAACGGCCATGTTTTTTTTATAAAATCATTTATACTTTTTTTCGTGCTTCAAAGGCCAAAAGATCTTTTAAGTATACTCAAAGGCTATTGGCTAATGGAATTGCAGCGCCCAATCCGGTAGGCTATGTTGAAAAAAAAAGATTTGGATTACTGGATGAAAGTTATTATGTAAGTGAAGAGATATTTTATGATTTTACCATCAGAGAAGCACAAAATCGTCAAGTTGAGGATGTGGAAAGCATTTACAGGCAGTTTGTTTTTTTTACCTATGCTATGCATCAAAAAGGGATAATTCATCTTGATTTTTCACCGGGGAATATTTTGATTAAGAAGGAGGCGGATAAATATAAATTTGCGCTTGTGGATGTGAACCGGATGCAATTTAAACCTGTTGGTTTTAAAGAGGGGTTAAAAAATTTTTCAAGACTTTGGCTTAGTGACGAAGATGCTGAATTTTTGGGCGCTGAATATGCAAAGTTGGCAGGGAAACAAGATCAAAAGGATTACGCTGCCGGATTATTGTATGCTTTAAATCGCAAATTTAAAGCATACAAAATTTTTAAAAATAAGATAAGGGGAAGATGATAATGGTCTGTAGTTTTAGGACTGTTTTAACAAATATGATGCCGCAGGACCAAAGGTTTTTAACATGAGGTTTATATGGGATGTTTATTCTGATCAGCCTTATCCTTTGAAAAACAAAGCGTTAAAAAAAATAATGCGTTTTAAAGTATGGCCTGATCATTTAAAAGTAGGTTTAACGAATATATTGGTAACCCCTTTGGTTTTTTTGAATTATTTTTGGGTAAAACAAAAAACGCCAAAAACAGATGAATTTTTTGGCCTTGGTGTGAATATTGATCGAGAGCCGGATACTGTTGTAAAGATGGTTAATGAACTTGGGGTTGATCACTTGTTGATTCGTTTTCCACTGTGCAAGATTGATCAACTTGAGTCTTATCTATCCTTTGTCAAGAGATTCCAAGGTAAAAAGATTGTCTTGAATCTTCTGCAATCGAGAGATTTAATTGAAAATCCTCAGGAGTTTGAAAAAGCTTTAACTATTGTTTTTCGCAAGTTTGCTCCATGGGTGGAAGCCTTTCAAGTTGCTAATGCAGTCAATCGCACGAAATGGGGTTTTTTTAGTATAGATGAATATTTACGCTTTTATCAGGTTGCTTATCAATTGAAGAAAAAGAAATTTAGAGAGGTTACCTTAATAGGTCCTTCAGTCATTGATTTTGAATTTCATTTAATTCTTCGTGCTCTTTTCCATTTATATCCCATTCGTTTTGAGAAAATAAACACTTTGTTGTATGTAGATAGACGTGGAGCGCCCGAAAAAAGTCATTTAGGGCTTAACCTGCAACGGAAAATTAAGGTATTGGCCTCAATGCTTGCTCTGAGTCCCAGAGCTGGTCCGGACATTCTTATTACTGAAACCAATTGGCCTATTACCGGAACATCTCCATATGCTCCTACCAGCGAAAATGAGTGTGTAGCTGAGAGAGTGTATACTAACTATATGGTGCGATATTATCTTTTAGCCCTGGCCACAGGTTATATAAAAACCGTTTATTGGCATCAGTTAATTGCTCCCGGTTATGGACTTGTGGATAATCGAGAGGGTATAAGAAAGCGAGGAGCCTACAAAGCTTTTTATACGATGATTCGATTGCTAAAAGGGGCTAAACTGGAAAAATTTGAAGAGAGCCACAGCCATTACACAATGCTATTTGTAAAAGGGAATAAGGAAATTGAAGCCCATTGGAGTCTAAAGCCAAAACGTCTTCAGACAAATAATCATCAAGTTATTAGTATTTATGGTGAATCGCTGATGCAAAAAGATATTGAACTGGGTGAAGCCGTGGTTTATGTAATGCGAGATTTTTCAAGGTAAAGTTATGCGTATACTTATTGAACTCCCCACTTGGTTGGGGGATACTGTAATGGTCACTCCTGCCTTGCAAATGTTGGAAGATCAATATCCTTCTGCCCTGTGGAGCCTCATGGGCTCTCAAGTAAGTATTGAAGCGCTTAAGAATCATCCTCTGGTTAAGCACACTTTTATAGATGATACGAAAGAACATAGAGGCCGGATTAAACCTATCAAAATTTTAGCCCGAACTGTCGGGTCCCATGATTTGGCTTTTACCTTTCGAGGCTCATTTTTTGGCGCTTTTTTTCTTTATTTAACCAAATCTAAAATCCGCACAGGGTATAAACGCTTTCCCCGGACAATGTTTCTTACCCATAGCTATAATCAAAAGAAAAATAGACATCAGGTTGAAACCTATGCTGATATGATAAATGCCTATTTTCAAACATCTCATATGCCTGGGAATTTAAAATTATATTATCAACCTAAAGTTTTTGCTAACAAAACGGTAGGGATCAATCCAGGGGCTACCTATGGAAGTGCCAAACGATGGTATCCGAAAAAATTTGCCGAGGTTGCTAAAATTTTAAGCGATTTTTTTGATATTTTAATTTTTGGAGGTCCAACCGAAAAGGACATGGCTAATGAAATTGAGGAGCATCTTCAACAATGGGGTATTAAAAACTATAAAAATTTGGCCGGACAAACAACCATTACCGATCTTATTGAAATAATCGGAGGGCTATCACTTTTTATAACCAATGATAGCGGGCCTATGCATATCGCGGCTGCATACCGGATTCCAACAGTGGCTATTTTTGGACCCACCAATCACAGCCATACAGATCAGTGGCATAATCCAAGGGGAGTAATAGTAAGAACCGACATTCCATGCAGCCCATGTATGAAGCACCATTGTCCTTTAAAGCATCATCGGTGTATGAAAGAAATTACGCCCAAGATGGTTATTGAAGCAGCGCATTCTTTAATTGGCAAATATAATATCTGATACATTCGTAAAAAGTCCTTTTTTGTAAATTTGTCATTTCGAGCACGTTCACTACGTTCAGTGTAAATTCCGGGAGAAATCTTGAAGAGTTTGGATTACGATAATCCTAATAATTTTTTATAGACCTTTATATATGCGTTTACCGTATTATCCCAGTTAAAACTTTGTGCATATATTTTCATGTTTTCAGATAACTCCGGTTTCTTTTGGAATTTAAAAATGTTATCTAAAAAATAATCGCTCATTTTTTTTGGATCAAAATCATTCCAATAATATGCGTAGGTACTCCCAATTTCAGGCAAACAAGAGTATGTTGAAAGGAATACAGGTTTCCCGAAATTCATAGCTTCTATAATGGGCATACCAAAGCCTTCATATTTTGAGGGATAAACGAAAGCCTCACAATTTTGATACAGCCAGGTTTTTTCTTGGTCTGATATTATTCCGGGCATGATAATACTGTCTGCCAAATTAAGCTTTTGTATTTTTTTCTCAATTAGTTTTGCATACTCAGTAGTATTTTTACCTGCTATAACTAGTTTATATTCAGGCAAAAGTTTCATGAAATCTAAAAGGACTATAAAATTTTTTTTCTCTAATATTACTCCAATGGAGAATAAAAATTTTTTTGATGGAGCGAATCCGGGTTTTTTTTCATTACCCCTTGATATTTTTACTCCCTGGTAAATTAAGTGAACAGGTATATTTCGTAAATCAAGATTGTCCTTGACAATTTTTTCTGTAGATTTTGAAATAACTGTAATAGCAGAAGCTCTAGAAACTTTTTTTTGTAAAGATCGTAATCGTTTCATAGCTTTCCTCTCTTTTTTTTCTTCAAGAAAGTTGAGGTCATGAATGGTAAGGAGATAAGGAGTTTGAGAATCTGAAGGGAAATAGGCAGAATCCTGATGAGTGGAATGCCATAAATCATATCTTCTACAGGTAAATGGAAAGTAACGACGTCTCAATGATATTGTCTCACGATCAGCAACATTAAAAAAAACAGTATCAAAGCGTTTCGGCAATAGGTAATAAAAATCTATCTCAGGGGCATTATATTTCCCAAGTTTTTTCCCTAGTTGATATGAGACTTGCCCAAGTCCATTATATAAATATTTTAATTTTCCCAAATCCAATAAGACTGTTTTTTTCAAATTAAACCTTGATGGCCTCTCCTGAAAAGTTATTTCCGGCGAATTTGTCATTTCGCGCAGTGATAAATCTTATATTTTTAGTGTGTAGTCTAATGGAGATTTTCCACATTTGTTCTATTAGACAAATTAATGAAACTTTTTATCCCTTCATTACTCTTACATTACTCTTAAAATTAGTCTTTGAATTGAAACGTACTGCAGGGTTATTATATTTCTCTAGAGGCGGGCTTGTAAAGAATTTTAATAATGAGATTTGCCGATACTCTGTAAATAGAGAAACTGAGTATGTTTAGTATATAAAGAAAGGAGTTTCGAGCTCAGCCAGTATTTTTCGTATGGTTGTTTCAGGCTGATCAATAATCTTTACTGCAGCTTCGCATGTCCGGATGATATCAGTTTTTTGCTTTTCTGTAAGCTCAAAAGAGTGGATTTTTTTAGGCATAGATTGCAGAAATTGCTTATCAGCCTCAAGCCTCATGACAGCCATATATTGAATTACCGCTATTAAATGCTCAAATAAGATTTCACCTTTTTCTAATTCGAAGGGCAAGCCATTAAGAGAAATTATAATATCTTGGCCTAGTTGTTGTATCTTTTTTTCGATAATTTGGGCGTATTCCTCATACTTTGTTTTTTTAAATAGAGATAATATAACCTCAAGGTCTAATTTAATGGCCTCAAAATCGCCCCATGTTTCCAATACTATTGATAGGAAAGGCATTCGTTCTTTTAAATCCATGGAGAGTGCTTCGAAAATTTGGCTGAGAAATTGGTCTTTTTCCTGTGAAGAGGGGAAAAGAGTGTTGAGGTTAAAGAAAATTTCACTGATAACCTGAAAGATGGATTTTTTGATTTGTTCTTCACTTAAATCAGGGGCGTTTTCAGGTTTTGAAAATTGATTTTTTTCTGATTTTGGTGTCTGTCGTGCATGTAAATATGCCAAAAGGTAACCAAAGGAAATGGTGGGATTAAAATCGAGCAGGGAATTCATGACTCTATGTGGATAATCAGTTTTGTTGTTTTTCTCAAGACTATAGAGTAAAAGGGGTAAAATGGTTGTAGAGTTTTGTGCTTTGATTATTTGCCGGGCAATTTTTGCAGTTTCAGGGTCGAAAGAGGATAAAAACTGCACCATGGTAGCCGGTGTGGAAGATGATAACTTATTTTTCGTTATGGTGAGGTTGACTGCCCTGGGTCGTAGAAGAGCTAAAAGCCCTTGCAACCATGGAAACAGATCAAGCTGTCTTTTTTTCCATTGAGCTTCTAAATCCTCAAAATTCAATTCTAATTTCATGAGGAATTTCTGGTCCGGTTATTGGGAAGAAGAGGCTTTGTAAAGCTCGATAGCTGATTTTTTAATATCAGCTTCAGCAGCCTTTTCATCAAAAGCCACTTTCCCCACCTGTCCTTCAAGAAGCCAGCTTTCAACTCGCTTTTTGGCCGCAATAGCTAAATCCTCATCTGGTTCTTCTGTGACAATCTCGGCGCCAAAGGATAGGATAGTTACTTTATTATTTCGCACTTCTAAAAATCCCCCGGCAACTATTAACCAGTGAAGCTCTTCTCCCTTTTTATACCGTATCGGACTTATGGGCAAATTAACCAGCATGGGCGCATGGCCATTCATAATGCCTACTTCTTTTAAAGCTATAGGCCTGGTGGGCAAATCGGGCAATTTTTCTAATTCCGCTAATTTGGGTAGTGCTGGTAAATCTCCTCGTTGCGCTAAAGGAGGTAAGTTTGGTCTTTCGGGCAAATCACCCATTGGAGGCGCGTCAGGCATATCAGGCAAATCACCCATTGGTGGCGCGCCAGGCATATCAGGCAAATCTGCCATGGGAGGTGCATTTTTATCCATAACCCGCGGAGCATCATCCCTCATAACACGAGGTTTACCATCCTCCATAAGCCGCGGTGCGTCATCGCGCATAACGCCGGGTTTGTCATCCATAACCCGAGGCACATCTTCGTGCATGGTTTCAGGCAATTCTTTGATACCCATTACCTTTTTTGTTTTTAAAACTTCTCTTCCATCTCTAAATACTTCTCTTCCTTCTGTAAATTGCATAGGGACTTTAGATTCCGGCATTTTAATGGGCTGGACATCGGGAAATGCAGGTTCAGGCGCTTTTACCACAATAATGTCTATTTCACTATCTCTCAGAACGACTTTTTCGGGCGTGAGTACTTCTAAAATAAGTTTTCCTTGAGGTTTTGTTGCCTTCTTTTCTTTGGCCATATCAGCTAAGTCCCTTCTTTAAGCCTTTCCACTTTTCATTTTTTCCCACTGCTCCATGGCCTCATCAATGGTTCCTATCATATAAAAAGCCTGCTCCGGTACATCATCATGTTTACCTTCAGCTATTTCATCAAAACCTCTTAGGGTTTCGGCCAAAGGCACATATTTGCCCTGGATACCCGTAAATGTTTCAGCAACATGGAAGGGCTGGGTGAGAAATTTTTCTAATCTTCTAGCTCTGGTAACTACCACTCTGTCTTCTTCAGAAAGCTCTTCCAATCCCAAGATGGCGATAAGATCCTGGAGCTCTCTATATCTTTCCATATAAGCCTTTACTTTTCGGGTTATTTCACAATGTTTTTCACCAACTATCCATGGCTCCAATATTTGGGAACCTGACAATAATGGATCAACTGACGGGTATAAACCCAGAGAGGCTATTTTTCTTGAAAGGACTACCATAGCATCAAGATGCGAAAATACAGATGCCGGTCCCGGATCAGCCAAATCGTCTGCAGGAACATAAACAGCCTGAACCGAGGTAATGGCCCCTGATGCAACTGAAGCAATCCTTTCTTGCAGTAGTCCCATTTCAGTAAAAAGGGTAGGTTGGTACCCTACTTCAGAGGGGACCCTGGCTCTTAAAAGAGAGACCTCTAATCCTGCCTGTACGTATCTATATACATTATCCAAAAACAGCAATACGTCCTGCTTCTGTTCATCTCTAAAATACTCAGCCATGGTCAAGGCGGTAAAGGGGACCCTGAAACGACACCCTGGTGGCTCATTCATCTGACCATAAACAAGTACCGCTCTCTCTAAAACCTTTGACTCTTGCATTTCAAGCCAAAGATCGTTCCCTTCACGTGTTCTTTCTCCTATGCCGCCAAAAATCGAGACTCCTGAATGTTCAATACCCACGTTTCGAATTAATTCCATGATAATAACGGTTTTACCAACTCCGGCCCCTCCGAACAAGCCAATTTTTCCGCCGCGTGGAAAGGGCGTAACTAAATCGACAACCTTTATTCCTGTTTCAAAAACCTGCGGGAAATTCTGCAGTTTAGCATAGGGAATAGGCGCTGTATAAATGGGATTATATTTACAATCTTCTACCGGCCCACGTTCATCAATAGCTTCACCCATGATATTGAACATTCTTCCCAATATATTTTTCCCTACCGGTACGCTGATGGGACTTCCAGTATCATAAATCTTGGTGCCCCTCCTCAGCCCGTCGGTTATATCCAAGGCAATAGTACGAACATTGCCCTCACCGAGCATCTGTAATACCTCCATAGGCATTCCGGTTTCAAGATTATCAGCCCGTAATAAATTTCCGATATTCGGCATGTCATCTTTAAAACACACATCCACAACAGGGCCTAATACTTGAACGACTTCACCTACAGCGATATTTACGTTTATGGTATTTTGTTCTAAATTATTCATAATCACACATCTCCAATTAGAATCCGGTTTGGGCCGCAGCCTCTTTCTCTATAACCTTAGCCGCGCTTAGGATACCCAATAAATCCAAGGTGATTAAATCTCTTCTCATTCTATTATAACTAATAAGCATTTCTGCTAATGTTTCTTTCGCCCGATCTGAAGCATCTTCCATAGCCATCATGCGCGCACCCTGTTCACTGGCGTATGATTCCAACAGCATATCGAATACCTGTATTTTGAAATACATGGGTATTAATTCCTTTAAAATAACGAGCGGATCAGGTTCATATATCCAATCCTTAAACTGAGGTATACGTTCCTTCTTTTCTTTTTCTTCTTCTATTCCTAAATTAAAAGGCAGCATCTTCAAAACTGTCGGTTCCCTCTTCGTTGGGCCATGAAATTTGGTATAAGCACAATATACCTCATCGATATTTTGGTTTAAGAATAAATAGGTCATGTTCATAATGAGGGTAATCGCATCTGATATGGAAACACCTTGCTCTGACCAGGAATCAACATTTAAAATAGGATATGGCGTATTTTTTTTAAAATATCGCTCTCCTCTACGTCCTTTGATCCAAATTCCAACCTCGACGTCTTTATTATTCTTTATAATTTTTTCCAGAAAAAGGTGTGCTCTTTTTCCGATCAGACCATTGTAATTACCGCACATCCCAATTTCAGAGGCTATAACGAAGACAACAATTCGATCCTGTTTTCCTTTATCAATTAATAAGGGGGAAGCTTCCCGCAAAATTTTCTCAGAAGTAAGTGCATACTCAGATTGAATTAAGGCAATTTGCCTCATTTTTTCAGCATAAATACTTAAACTGGCCGCTTTTGAACGAGTCCTGGCCAATTTAGCGGCTGCTACTGTAGACATAGTATCAGTAGTGCCCATAATATTCTCTACACTTTTCATCCTGCTTTTTAAGTCAACTAGTTTTTGCGACATAATCCTATTTCTCTATAAATGTATCTTTAAATTCGGCAATTATTTCTTGGATGCCTTTTTCTATCTCAGGGGTTAGATCTTTTTTCTCATCAATCATATCCATAATATTTTGATAATTTTGATGAGAAAATTCAATCAATCCTTTTTCAAAATCCTTAACCTTTTTAACAGGTATGTCATCCATTAAACTATTGACAACAGCATAAAGAACAACCGCTTCCTCTGCTAAAGGCATAGGCGCATACTGGATCTGTTTGAGCAGTTCGCGACCCCTTTCCCCTCTAGCCAATTGGGCTTTGGTTGTTTCATCTACCTCTGCCCCAAACTTAACAAAGGCCTGCATTTCATGATATTGGGAGAGATCTATCCTTAATCTACCGGCAATTCGCTTGATTATTCTGGTTTGGGCTGCACCACCAACCCTTGATACCGATAAACCGACGTTGATGGAGGGTCGAAAACCGGTATTGAATAATCCGGACTCCAGATATATCTGGCCGTCGGTAATGGAAATTACATTCGTTGAGATATAGGAGGTTACATCGCCGCCTAAGGTCTCAATAATGGGTATAGCTGTGAGAGATCCTCCGCCTTTATCAGCATGTAATTGAGCTGCTCTTTCCAATAATCTTGAGTGTACATAAAAAATATCACCAGGATAAGCTTCCCGGCCGATTGGTCTTTTCAAAAGGGCTGACATTTCTCTGTAGGCTACGGCATGTTTCGATAAATCGTCATAAATAACGAGTGCATCACGACCCTGTTCCATAAATTCTTCACCAATAGCACAGGCTGTATAAGGAGCTAAGAATTTAAAAGCGGTTTGTTCATTCGCCAGGGCAGCTACAATAATTGTGTGACCTAAAGCGCCTTCTCTTCGGAGGACCTCTACCACTTTGGCTACGGCAGCAGCTTTTTGCCCGATGGCGGCATAAATACAGGTAAGGTTTCCGCCTTTTTGATTGATTATAGTATCCATGGCTAGAGTGGTTTTACCAATTTTTCGGTCGCCAATGATCAATTCTCGCTGTCCCCGGCCAATGGGTATCATAGCATCTATAGCTTTAATACCTGTTTGTACCGGTTCTTTCACTGGCTGCCGAGTTACTACTCCGGGGGCAATTCTTTCGACCAGTCGGTAATTAGTTGTAGGAATCTTTCCCTTACCGTCAATGGGTTGGCCAACAGCATTGACAATTCTGCCCATCATTGCATCGCCTACCGGTATTTTTAGTAGTTGACCGGTACAGGATACATAACTGCCCTCTTTGATCTTTTCTTCCGGCCCCAATAGAATGCATCCGACAGCATCTTGTTCCAAATTGAAGGCCAGGCCGTAAATATCATTAGTAAATTCCAGGACCTCCATGGATCCGACATCTTCAAGGCCTGCCACTCGTGCAATTCCATCACCAACCTGCAAGACGATGCCCTGTTGCCGCATATCCTCAACTTGGAATTTAGGTTTGGTGGAATCTATAAGCTCTTTCAGTTGCCGGCTGATATCATCCGATTTTAAGGTTTCTACATCACCTTTTAATTCCAGAATTTTTCGATCCAGTTCGCTAATAAAACTTTTCTTAGTATCAAGATTAATCTTTTTGTCCCTACTTAGATAGAGGACTGGGCTTTCCTGCCGAGCATTAGTAAAAGCCTTTATCTGCATTTTTTTGTCAGCAATTTGTGAAAGCTGATTTTCCAGGTTTTTCACAAAATCTGAGCTAAATACAGTAGGACTCATTAATACTAACGGTTGGTCAGCCTCAACTAAAGCATCTTTTAATCCTGTCTGATTAACTTGTTCCATAATTGCCAGCCTTCCTTCAGACTTTTAACACTCTTTTGTGGATGTTAGTTTTGATATATTGACACACGCTTTTCATTGTACTTGGGGAGCACTTTTTTCGAATGGGTTACTAATTTTTTGGGTCTCCTTACTTAAATAATTCAGGAGATAAGAGTATATTAAAAATATATTTTGAATAAATAATGAGTTGATACTCTAATATTCTCGTTATGCATCATCTGTTGGATTCATTACAGCCGATTTTGATTTATCTTAAATTTATCTATAACAGATTAATGCACCCGATCACTTACACTCTATATCATAAATTTATTTATAGAATTATTATGATACCAGAATTAAAGCAATAACAAGACAATAAAGACATAATGCCTCGATAAAAGCCATACCGATTAGCATACTGGTAAAAATTTTGCCCTGTACTTCCGGTTGTCGGGTCATTCCTTCAAGACAAGCTGCTCCAAATTTAGATATTCCAACTGCCGATCCGAATGCCCCCCACCCAAGTACAAGCGCACCGGAAATTACTTTTGCCGCATGACTCCACTGAGTATCCGCTGTAACAGCTCCAGTGGCTGCAGCCCATACAGGAGAAGCCATAGCTAATAAAGCAAGATTAACGACTCCATAGAAAACAGTTTTTTTACTACTTACAGCTTTCACTAAGGATTTGATAGACATTTAAAAACTCTCCTTTTAAATTGGGTTGATTGGAATTATATAATTAGGTCTTTTTAATATGGTTGCATTATGGTTACATTGATGATGCCTGTTTTAAATTCTGTAATATAGTATTTTCAACCAAATCTTCATGCCCTTCTTGTTTCGCTAGATCAGGGAGGGCTGCATAAGCAACATGGCTCACAAGATCTACTAATTTCAGATTCATTTCTTCTTTCAACTCTTCCCGTTCTTTGGCAATTTCTTTTTTGGCCTGTTCTAAAAATATCGCTGTTTCTTCTTTAGCCTTAGCAAGAATTTTTTCTTTCATCTCATTTGCTTGTTTAATTATTTTTTGGGCGTCTAATTTGGTTTGAGCAATAACCTCCTCTCTCTGTTTTATAACATCTTCTCTCTCTTGTTTGGCAATCGCTCGTTGTTCCAGTCCTTCTTTGATTTTTTCTTTTCTTTCCTCTAATATCTCCATTATAGGTTTATAGAATATCTTTTTGAGAAGGAAGAGGAGAATAAAAAAATTGCCGACTAAAAACATGGTTTTAATAAAATCAAATCCCAACATACTCAATTCACCTCTTATATAAAGTTGATTAATTAAAATTAATGTATTCCAAGCTCTTCCTTAAAATAGAACAGGCTGAGCATGACAAAGACTAAGGTCTGCACGCAGGCAAAAACCAGATCCAAACAAAGGATCATAAACGGTATCGCGAGAGGAATAACAAAATAATAGTTTTTTATGGCAATTTCGGTAACCATAGTGAGCACGGTATGTTCTCCAAAAATATTCCCGAAAAGTCGCAAAGACAAGGAAAGCAAACGGGCGCCATTATCAAAAACATGTAAAAGAATAAAAAATCCTATTAATATCTTTAACGGGAGCTGTTTTAAAATAGCCAGCAATATCTTTAATAATTTGCCTATAGGCAACCAAATAATGGCCCAAAAAGTGTTTAGCCATGGAAATTTTTTATGAATATAAACTATAATAAAAGGTGTTACTAAGATAAGTGAATAGATACTGACCGCGTTTATGGTTGCAGGATGTTTGAAGGGTATAAAGAGAAGAAAGACACTCCCCGCGATGAAGATTAAACTGCCTATAACCAAAAAGAGAAATTTTTTGATTGAGGAACCTTCCTCTTCTTCTAAGCCCATTTTTTCCAATAGAGCTTCCACCGTCCATTCCAAGAAACATTGAATGCCTGATGGGGCATTATTGGCCGTGTCTCGAAGTTTTGATCTTGCCCACAGGGCAAAAGCTGATATTAGGAATGATGCCACCAAACAATATACGACCATAGTTTTTAATGACAGGGAAAGTAATGTACCCGCATTATCAACAAAGTACAAAATGAAAAAACCAACCGCCGCTATTTTTAATAAACCGGAATCTTTTGAGGATGGGACTTTCTCTTTTTTTTCCGGCTTAACTAGTTCATCTCCCTCTGTAGTTTCTTTTTGCGTCAGTTCAGGGATTGGATCCAGCCATAATTTGATTGCCTTTTTGGGGCCATTAAATTTTATATTGTAAAATTGCAAGGCAATGATTACAATCATGGCCAGGGCAACAGTATTGCTCCAATCACTGGTGGGAGGATGAGCATTTGGTATAATAAGAAAAAGGTTAGAGATTAAGATAAAGAAGAGAAGAGTGCATAAAAAAGGAAGTAATGAAGACAGTTTGTCGCGGCCCAACTCGGTAGAAATTAAATCTTCCATGAATTCTATCGCTATTTCACCAATATTTTGAAGGATTCCTGGAGGTCCGTCTTTTTCTCTATTTTTATATACCAGAATGGCAAAGGTGAGGATAATACCGGTGGTAAAAATACAATACATCCACTGATGCAACCAGCTTAGGCCAAAATGTACATGCATACCCCCGTCTCCCAGTATACTTTATTCTTACTATAATAATTTTCCTGATTCTTTTTTTTACTATATGTTTTTTTCCCCTTGGTAACGTTTGTTATAATAACAAAAATGTAACCCTATTGTCAAGACTCATAAAAATAATTTGTCTTATTTTTTATGATTGCCCAGTAGAAAGTCGGTATTATTATAGGAATATAGCTAATTATGTTTTTTAACTCTTCCTAGTGAAAAGAATTGGCGATTATCATAATGAAAATTGTGAGGTGAGAAGCTTTACAAAAGCCTCCCTATATCGCTTCAGCGAACATTTTGCCACCCTTCATACATCTATGGGTGAAA
Source organism: Pseudomonadota bacterium (assembly GCA_030625085.1). GTDB lineage: Bacteria > SZUA-182 > SZUA-182 > DTGQ01 > DTGQ01 > DAOURK01. The sequence goes on along the minus strand of DAOURK010000032.1, from coordinate 15,573 downwards.
ATGAAATGACACCTCGATAAGATTTTTTATGAGTTCATCAATTATGATATTGGAAAGTAGAGCAAATCAGTGTTATAATAATGCTATAATTTAGCTGCTATAATAATGATGTTAAAAAAAAGAAAATAGGGTATTATCATAGGCAATATTAAGGAATACGAATTTACAAGGGAAGGTTAAGGGAAGATTATAGAATTACCTCTGTTTTTGTAAAGTTTATTTCTAAAATAAATGTATAACTGTATAACTCTGTGTAGCTCTATATAACTGTTTGAAAAATAAGTTTTTCATAATCAGTAGCGGCTTAGAGAGCCATGAATGTTTTTTCTTAGGGACTTAAAGGTTCTTGAAAATAGTCTATTTTGTAAAAGTCTTATTTGGAGATATTTAAGGAGGTCTAATATGGAAAATGATTATGAAGATAGAAACTTTGAAGCAATATTACCAAGTCAGATGAAAATTTTTTGGCAAAAGGTTGCTGAGGGCTCTATCAATCGCGAGGTATTTCAGGCCTTTCTAAATAATGTTAGCGCTTTTACTATTCCTCGAGGAATTTATTATAATTTTTCTGAATCACAAAAAAGGGCGGCCCAAATTATGGGGTGCAATTTTATAGGCATAAACCTGGTAATTAATGCTTTGCAATGGAAGGGGGTAGCTATCCGCCTAACAGAGAATGATTTAGATCAATATAGCGCTATACCGGTTTCTGAAGAGATATTAAACAAAATAGCTCAAAGAAAATGGAGAGGAAAGAGGGCTATTCTTTGGTGGGCGCCTCCTGAACGGTATGGTTTTAATTTGAGAAAGATGTTGGAAATTTTTGGGACCGATGATAGATATCAGCCGGCCTTTGATAGAGATCTTTGGTGGCTGGATGAAGATTTTGCTGAGGAACTAATTCCTGAGGGTTGGCATCTGACTCTTGTTGAAATACCACCTGAAACTAAAAGTCATACCCTTTCAGAGCAGATAAATCTTAAACAAGAATATGAGAAGCTGTGTAAGCCTGTTGAACTGGCATTTTTAAGTTTTATTAATTTAATCGTTAATAGAGAGTATCTGTTTAGCTTTTTTTATAGTCGAACTGACGCAGAACTACCCTCAAACTATACTGTTTCAATAGGAAAATTTGAGAATGAAGGCCTTTATGTCACTAAAACCAGTTCAACCTTGAGTACACAAGATACGCCTATTGGTTTGCTTTTTTCAAGGAAATTAGAGAGTAAAATTTCAGATGGAGAGGCGGCTGATAAAAATGAATCAGAACCATAGGTCTTGACAGATAAAATTGATAATGCTATATTCCAACGGGTTTTTAAGATACAATCTTTTTAAGATCAATAATATATAGTGTATTTGCTAAGCTTTTTGAAATTTCGATCAAATAAAAATTTTGTTGGTACCTTAGTAGGCACGCTGAATGAAATTAAAATCACTTGAAAAAAAATATTATCAGTATCCAAAGAAAAACAATTTTTTTCCTTTAGCCAATGCCTATCGAGAAGTTGATAGACTCGATGATTGTATTGAGATATTTCGCCAAGGTCTTTCTCTGTTTCCACACTATTGGGCTGCCAGAGTGGCGCTTGGGCGTGCTCTTTTTGAAAAAGGGTACTTTGATGAGGCTTTAAAGGAATTAGAAACCGCATTAGTCCATGTGCCGGAAAATTTTCTTCTGCATAAGTTGTTGGCTTCAATTTATTTGAAGAAAGGTGATTTATTAAAAGCAGGTCATCACGGTGAACTCGTTTTATTCGTAAATCCTCATCATGCAGAAAGTCTTCGTATCAAGGGAAAGGTTTTAAAAATCAGAGGTAGGGATTCTCAAAAGGAATCTTTCCATGAACAAGAACTAAAATCTTCACTCAAAGAGCAAAAGAGAGAATCATTAATTGAACACCCTGAAAAACCTGAAAAACAAGAAGACGAAACAAAATTAGTGGACAAGAAAAAGGATGAGGAGAAAAAACAGGAAGAAGAAATTATCACGGCAACCCTTGCAGAATTATATATCTCTCAGGGATTGCCTGAGAGAGCTATTGAAATTTATAAAAATTTAATAAAAAAAGAGCCTGAGCGGGAAGAAGAATGGAAAAAGCGAATTGCTGCTATTCAAGAAATCCAGGGCGCGGCAATTTCTGCCGAGATTTTTGCTCTAGAGGAGGAGGCGGCGAAGGAGAAAAATACTCATGAATCAATTCTTCAGCAACTGGAAACGTGGTTGGAAAACATTGAAAAATTTGAAAAATCAAAATAACCTAAGGATTTTTTAATGCTCAATTATGCAGCTAGATACCAAAGAGTCCTGGAAGAATTTGATGAGCAAAAAATCGACGCTTTCCTTGTGAGCAATCCACTTAATATCAGGTACTTAACCGGGTTGTGTTTGACTGATGGCGAGCTTGTGTTTAGCCCTTTGGAGAATAGTTTATTCGTTGATTCACGGTATCTGCTGGAGGCCCAACAACATAAATTTGATTTTGACGTTAAGGTGCTTCAATTTAAAGATAAATTTAAAGAAATCAGCGTCTGGTTGAATGATCATGATTTTCGCGCTATTGGTGTTGAATCCTGTTATCTTTCACACCACAATTTTTTAAGGTGGCAAGAAAAAATATCCGGCAGATTAATACTTTGTGAATCACTTATTGAAAAGCTTCGGATACGCAAAGACAATTTTGAAATAGAATTAATACAAAAAGCGATTGGAATTTTAGCCAATATTATCAAAAAAATACCCGATCTATTGAGAAATGGTATTGGACTGAGTGAAAAAGAAGTTTGTTTAGAAATTGAATATCTCATAAAAAAGGAAGGGGCCGAGAGACTCGCCTTTGAAATTATCGTAGCCTCCGGAGAGCGATCGGCCATGCCCCATGCTGCTCCTACTGGAAGAAAAATTAAAGAAGGAGAAATAGTGCTTATTGATATGGGGGCTGTTTATGAGGGATACCATAGTGATGTGACTCGTATTTTTTGCCTTGGTGAAAAAAAGGGCCAGCTAGAGCACATATTGAGTATTTTACAATCAGCACAAACAGCAGCCATAAAACATATCAAACCTGGTGTTTCGGCCAAAGATATTGATGCATGCGCTCGTAATGTTATCGAACAGGCGGGTTATGGGTCATGTTTTGGTCATGGTACCGGACATGGGGTAGGAATTGAGGTCCATGAAGGCCCTTGGATTTCTCCTGGCAATGAAAATATATTAGAGGAGGGCATGGTTTTTACTTTAGAACCGGGAATTTATCTGCCTAATCAATTTGGATTGCGGCTTGAAGATATGGTGGCAGTGGGGCAACAGGGGCCTGTAGTTCTTAGCCGGAGCATACCGCAAGAAATAACTTGGATATAGTGAGTAATTTGAGTATAATAGTAAAACTATATTAATATAAAATTTTTATACTATGGCAAAATCAGATAATATAACAGATAGTAAAATAGAGCAGAATATGGATATACAAAAAATTACTAAGATACTAGATTTAATTGAAAAGACAGGTTTTAGCGAGGTAGAGGTTGAACAAGGGGACCTTCGCATCAAAGCTCGTAAAGGTTTTCGCGGGTCAGTACAGAAAAAAGAAGTTGAACAAAAAGTCGATACAAAGGCGGCGAGCACAAAAACTATTTTGGAGACCAATGATAATCAAACAATTGTCCGATCACCACTGGTCGGGACTTTTTATCGGACCCCTTCACCTGGAGCTTCTTTTTTTGTAGAGGTGGGAGATAATGTTAAAAAGGGTCAAACGTTATGTATTATTGAAGCTATGAAGCTTATGAATGAAGTAGAAGCGGAAACTGACGGGAAAATTATTTCTATTTTTATTGAAAATGCCCAACCAGTTGAATATGCTGAGCCCCTTTTTTTGATTGAAAGATAAGTAGAATTACCTAAGGACAAGTTTACTAATAGGGTTGTAAGAATGTTTTCGAAAATATTAATTGCCAATAGAGGAGAAATTGCCCTTCGCATAATTCGCGCATGCAAGGAATTGGGGATAAAAACAGTGGCTACTTACTCTGAAGGCGATATTGACTCTCTTCATGTTCGATTTGCTGATGAAGCTATTTGTATTGGCCCATCCGATCCACTGAAAAGCTATCTTAATATCCCAGCCATCATTAGTGCTGCAGAAATCACCGATGCTGAAGCCATTCACCCCGGCTATGGGTTTTTGGCTGAAAATTCTCATTTTGTCGAGATCTGTGAAACCTGCAAAATTAAATTCATCGGCCCAAGTTTAGAAAGTATTAAAAAAATGGGCGATAAGGCTAATGCCTTAGAGTTCATGCAAGCAGCAGGAGTTGCTATTATTCCCGGCAGTGGCGCTATTGTAGAAAATAGTCAAGAAGGTCTTAAAATTGCGCATAAAATTGGTTTCCCGGTTATCATTAAGGCTACCGGTGGAGGCGGGGGGAAAGGAATGCGCGTGGTGCATACTGATGTCAGTTTTCTGAACGCCTTTGCAACTGCTCAAGCTGAAGCGGTCAATTTTTTCGACAATCCCGGACTCTACGTTGAGAAATTTATTGAAGGACCACGTCATATTGAATTCCAGATTTTGGGTGATCATTATGGAAATATTATTCACTTAGGGGAAAGAGATTGTTCTATCCAGCGGCGATATCAAAAATTAATAGAAGAATCACCTTCAATCAGTTTAACGCCTGAGCTGCGAAAAAAAATAGGGGATACGGCCATTAAAGCAGCAAAATCAGTCGATTATTACAGCACCGGTACAGTTGAATTCCTTTTAGATAAGGATAATAATTTTTATTTTATGGAAATGAATACCAGGATACAAGTAGAACATCCGGTCACGGAAATGATCACCGGAATTGATCTTATTAAGGAGCAGATTAAGGTGGCCGCTGGAGAAAAATTATCTTACACCCAAAATAATGTCATCTCAAAAGGGCATTCAATAGAATGCCGGATTAATGCTGAACATCCAAAGTCATTTATTCCTTGTCCCGGCACGATTACCAATTTACATTTGCCTGGAGGATTAGGAGTAAGGATTGATACGTGTGCTTATCAAAATTGTAAGATATCTCCACATTATGATTCTCTCATAGCTAAATTGATTGTTCATGGCAATGATCGCCAGGAAGCAATTCAAATAATGCAAAGAGCTTTAGAAGAGTTTATTATTGAAGGAATTGATACAACCATTTCTTTTCATTTAGATGTATTGAAAAACAAGGATTTTTTTGACGGGAATATCAACACTGAATTTTTAAATCATTTGGGCACGTGTTAAATTAATAAGGAAGGAGGGATTGTAGATGTTGAGTGAAGATGATCTGGCCACTATTAAAAAGCAGCTTCTCACAGAAAGAGAGCGGATTCTTACAGCCAGCGATAAAACAATTGAAGATAGCATAAATCAAAATCCTGAAAATTCACAAGATTTTGCTGATCAGTCTTCATTTGAGTCTGATCGAAATTTTGAACTTCGAATGAGGGATCGAGAAAGGAAATTGTTAGCTAAAATTGATGAGGCGCTAGAGCGTATTGAAAAAGGAAACTTCGGCATTTGCAGCAGTTGCGGTGGGCAGATAGGCATAAAACGTCTTATAGCCAGACCGGTGGTGACTCTGTGTATCCAGTGTAAAACACTTCAGGAGAAAAAAGAAAAAAATTTTTAATACGTAATTAGCCACAAATACCTTCTCTTGGTGTTTAGGGGTGTCCCCTTTATTATCTTTAGAAGGTATTTTTCTTTACATACTTTAAATCATTAGTTAATTCTTTACCTTCCGAAAAGTAAACAAGATAAATTCGTAAAAAGTCGATTTTGGCAAGTTTGTCATTTCGACCGCAGGGACAAATTCTGTATTTTTCAGCATATTGTTCAATAAAGATTTTTCACGTTCGTTCGAAATGACACGCTGATAAGACTTTTTACGAGACTATCAAATAAAATACATCGTTTTATTTTTTAAAGTATAATTAACTATCTGTCCGGTTTCTGGATAGTAATTTTATATATTACTGCAGCTCTATCACTATAGTTTTGCTTATGTCAAAAACAGCATGAAAGAAATATGAAAGTTTACATAGGAGGTTTGATATGTCGACCCTGAATTATGGGGAAGAGTGGGAAAGATCATCTACTGAAGTTGAAAAAGAATTTTTAAAGATTACTAACCCCGATCGCGTAGCCCAGGCCATGAGGTTACTTAAACTTTGGCTCCATGAGGAATTGTTTCGACCCCAGTGGGAACCGGTAATGACTCATATTAGAGCTGGAAAATATGCTCTTTTACTTGACAGTTTTTATCAATTTATTCCCTTTGGCACGGGTGGTCGCCGGGGCAGGGTAGGGTTTGGCCCTAATCGAATCAATGAGGCTACTGTTGCACTTTCTGTTCAGGGTCATTGTAATTACCTTAATAACGGAACCTCCGGGAAAGATACTGAATTTTCCGTTGTTATTGCCTATGATGTGCGTATATTTAAGGATATTTTTTCAACATATTCATTTTTAAAAGGTGATAATTATCTTCTCAACTTAAGTTCTCGAAAATTGGCCAAGATCGCTGCTGAAATATATGCAGGGTGTGGTATCCAAAGTTATATGATGAAACCCCAAAGCGATGAAGGTTTTTTATCAACTCCGGAACTTTCATTTTTTATCCGCCAATTGCAAGCTTCCGGAGGGATCAACATAAGTGCTTCACACAATCATCCGGATGATAATGGTTTTAAGTTTTATAATACAGATGGAGCGCAGGATATACCCCCCTATGATGAAGAGCTGGCCGGTTATATGAATGATATTGGACAAGTAACCAGACTTTCATTTGAGGAAGGCTTGCAGCAGAATTTGATTAAAGCAATACCCCATGAGTTACACCTCAAGTATATTGAAATCAATCTTCACATTAAAAGAACACCACCAAAGACTATTGGAGAAAGCACACCTCCTGTTGTCTATACCCCTTTGTGCGGAACAGGCAAAACTACAGTGGCCGAAGTATTGCGGGCGGCCGGTTATACAGTCATTGAATATGAGCCTCAGGCAAAATTTGATGGGACTTTTGAATCAATCCCTTTACGTTTGCCCAATCCTGAGATCCCGCAGGCTGCCTGGCCTGCTATACAGACTGCAGATCAACATCATGCCCCAATAATTTTTTCAACGGACCCTGATGCAGACCGCCTAGGTGTTTTGGCGAAAGGAAAAGATGGAAATTGGGTATATATAAATGGAAATGAAATAGGCTCTCTAATAGCTTATTATCTTATTCTTGATCAAAAGCGTGGTCCCTGTCGAAGCGGGTTGGTTATAAAAACATTGGTTACTACCGGTATGATCGAAAGGATTGCCCGGAAGGGAAACTGTTTGATGGTAAGTGATCTTTTAGTCGGATTCAAATATATAGCCTATGTACTTAATTTACTGGAAAAGGATGGTCATTACCAAAACATCGAGGCCAAGCCTGATGATCTGGTTATGGCTACAGAAGAGAGTCATGGCTTTTTATTGACCCCGGAAATCAGAGACAAAGATGCTGCGGGAGCAGCTTTGGTATTGTGTGATTTGACGGCCAAACTTGATGAAGAGGGCCGCACACTGGTGGATTATTTGGATGAGGTTGCCTCTCAATGTGATAACTTCGGTAATGATGCCAGGGGAATATTGATGAGGGGCATCAAAGGGGCCGATTTGCTAAAAAAATTAATGGATTCACTGAGATTTTCTCCTCTTAAAATGGTAGGGAGTAAAAAGGTTATAGAGATCAGAGATTTTCTCTGTGATGCAAACGGCAAACCTGAGGTTAATCCTGAATCCTCAGAGGGTAAGGCCAGGAACCTTCTTCTTTTTCGTTTTGAAGGGGCCAGAGTAATCATCCGGCCTTCGGGCACAGAGCCCAAGGTTAAAATATATGCAGAGGTTGAAGCCCCCGGCAGCACCAGGCAGACAGCCAAGCAGCAGGCAGGAGAGTTGGCCACGGAAATGTATAGAGAATGTCTTAATTATCTAGGATCAGAATATCGACTTTCCCGTGTGGCTGAACTTATCCCGGATTATATTGAAATGGATTTAAAAAGGGCTTTTGATACCTCTTTTACACCGAAATTTTTCTCAGAGGCTTCTCGATTGGCAGATATGGATACCAATAGTCTGCTTGAATGGTTACGCACTCATCTTAAAGAGTATGGCGGGGGCTCTGACCCTTTGCAGAGTATGCGTCCAGCTTTGATTGAACTTTGCCTTTCATCAGAGGCAAGTAGTTTAATCGTCGATAAGCTAAAAAAATAATTTAAAAGCATAGGAATTTTCATTTTATTTATGCGGCTTCCCAGCCGATCATTAGTTCGTAATTCGTAATTCGTAATTCGTAATTCGTAATTCGTAATTCGTAATTCGTAATTCGTAATTCGTAATTTAATTTACAATGATTGGATATGAAACCTGATAATCTTATTGATCAAAAACCTTCAGTAAAAAATTCCGGACTTGTATTTCTTACAGGCGGGTCAGCCCTGAATCAACTTGCTTCTTGTTTTGCTAAACATGGGTTTTCGGCAACCCATCTGGTTACTGTTTTTGATGATGGGGGAAGTACAGGCTTGCTGCGTGAATATCTTGCTGAAGTTTTTAAGGATGAATGTATTGCTGTTGGGGATATTCGAAATAGGCTTATGGCCTTGTCATGCGTCAGCTCTGAAGAAGCTGCTTGCAGATATAACCTTTTTGCATATCGTTTTGCTGCAAACAAACCGAACAACCTTCTGTGGGAAAAGCTTTCGCGGGTGGTCAAGGGAAAAGATGGAGTAATCAAACACTGCAATACTAAAGTTATTCAAAGTATTTCTTCTCCTTTATCGATTTTAGTTGAGCTTCTTGGCCCCTCATTTAATCTTCGGGGAGCCTCTTTAGGGAATTTGATCCTTTATGGTCGTTATCTTTTAGATGGAGGATGGACAAAGACTTTGGATTGGGCCCATGAATTTGTCTCTGCTTGTGGTCAAGTATTACCAATAACCTTTGAATCAAGGCATCTGGCAGCTATTCTGCAGAACGGCGATTTTATTGTTGGTCAGGAGGAGATCACTAGTGAGAAAAATCCTCTCAGTTCTCCGATTAACAGAGTTTATCTATGCCATTCCTATGGCGCTTCGGCCATAGAAGCCACGGCAAAACTTTTAAATCAATCTCGGCAGGAACTCTTTGATGCTCGAGTAATTGTTTATTCATGGGGGAGTTTTTACACAAGCATCATTTCAAATTTACTTGTAGATGGGCTTAGTGAAATCCTTTTGACCAGTAAGGTGCCCAAAGTCCTTTTATTAAACCCGGCAGTTGACGCAGAGACCCATGGTTTTAGCCCAATTAAATTTGTGAGAGAAATAAACAATTACACTGAAAGGGTTGGTCAAAATAAGTATAACCCTGCTATAACGCATATAGTAGTGTTTAAAGAACCTAAGGATTATTCCGGAACACCTCTGTTATATCAACCTAAGGATAAGGATTTTTTGGAATCCGAAGGAATAGAAGTTATCGAAATAGAATCAGGGACCATTCCGGATGCAGAAACAGTCAAATCTGTCGGTAATATTTTGCTTAACCTGGCCGGCTCTCATTCCTGCCTTTAAACAGGTAAATAACCTGACCTTTCTTTGATTTTTTTTACCTTTAACCATTTGGTAATCTTATCAATATCAATATCAATTCAGGTTCCTTTGCCCTCATAAGGATCATTTCCTTATAAATTAAAACGACAAATAAACGTAGATTTAGAGGAGTAAATTTTAATTGTTATCGGCCTTATCATTCCCATAATGTTTTTCCATACATTCAGAACATAAACCGTGAGATAATTTTGTTTCCGAATGATCTTGTATATAGGTATCAATGGGAACCCATTTATTATCAACACAGATTTTTTTACAAAAAGTACAAATCCGTAAAAATCCTTCCAGATATTTAATCCTCTTCAAAAAACGCCATGAAAAGAAGGTTGTAAAAGCACATAATACGAGAACCAAACCGGTTTCTATAATACTTTCGATCCAATTTATAGGGGTTTTTACAGCCCCAAACAGATAGTAAGGAATATCAAAAAATTCATCCATCCATAATGATAATATTACAATTCCAAATCCGAGCAATTCATATATAATTATTCTATTTTTTATTATGTCTTTAGTCATTATTTTTTTACCTCAATTTTCTGGCTTCCCATTTCCTTCGGATGCTTTTTGTGGTGGAAAAGAATATAGGGTGCTTATCTTACCTATATATGCCCGCTCAGTCCTAATAGAATTAATAGAATAATGTTTTAAACCGATTGCATTTTGTATTTGATCGAGAAGCTTTTAGGGAGGCTCCATTGTCTGCCCTAATGCTTGAAAAGTATTTTTTTTATTGACTTCCTATTGTCTATTTTGATAATACATTATGTATATTAAAGCTAAACCGGAAAAAACACAAGTAAAAAAGGGCGACCATACATATTATAATGGAAAAGTCCGGCGTAAAAAATTTTAGCCAAAGCAGTCAAAAAAATCCAAAATAACTCAAAGGCAACCACCCTTAATCCCAATGATGAATTCGTAAAAAGTCTCCTTAACGTGTCATTTCGAACGAACGTGAGAAATCTTTATTGCACAAGATGCTAAAAAATATAAGATTTCTCTCTGCAGTCAAAATGACAGATTTGCCAAAAACGACTTTTTACGAAACCCTCAAAAATGATAGATTTATAATCTGTGTCCATTTCTGGAGTGCTTTCCAGCCCGGCGGTCCAATCGGTTTTTTTTGTTTTATACCTTCCAATTGACAATCGGCCATGAGGCGGCAACTTAAAAATGTCTCAAAAGAATGATTATGGCATTGAGTATGCACTTTATCGATTATACGAAAAATAGACGTATTATTTTTCGTATTCTTTTGTAACTCCCAGCATATGATTTTTTTACTTATGGTTGCGGCTTGCAAAAGTCGTCAATAAAGAGCAAGGAGGTGATTATCACACATATTTACGGTATCTAAATTAAGGCAATAGTGTAGAAATTGAAGGCGGAATAAACTCCAGGAGAGATCTATTTAGTGTAGCACATTAGTCTCTGAGAAATAGAATTTATGAAAGGTGAGGAAAGCTTAGGAGAAGTATTATGAATATTTTTAAAATAAAGGTATTGATTACGATTTTTTTATTCATATTTTTATTTGTTAGCATAACTAAAGGAACAGCAAAGGCCTATTACTGCTCAGGTTTGGGAAGTGGTTATTATGGTATGTACGGCAGTGGATTATCTGGTTCATACGGCGGTTATGGCGGTCTTTATGGCAGTATGTATGGTTTAGGTGGTTCTGGCCTTATGGGTGGCCTCTATGGCAGTATGTATGGTTTAGGTGGTTCTGGCCTCATGGGCGGACTCTATGGCAGTATGTATGGTTTAGGTGGTTCTGGCCTCATGGGCGGACTCTATGGCAGTATGTATGGTTTAGGTGGTTCTGGCCTCATGGGTGGTCTTTATGGCAGCATGTATGGTTTAGGTGGTTCTGGCCTCATGGGCGGACTCTATGGCAGCATGTATGGTTTAGGCGGTTCTGGCCTCATGGGCGGACTCTATGGAAGCATGTATGGCTTAGGCGGCCTTATGGGCGGTCTCTATGGTATGAACAGCATGGGAGGGTTAGGTTCCCTGGCAATGCTTTCTCTGTTAGGTAGTAGCGGATTATTTGGGACTACTTCACCAGCAGTAGCAGTGGCTGCAGAACAAGTGGGGACATGGGAAGGACTTTGGTCTAACGGCATTCTGCAAGGGCCTATTACGTTAAATATTGTTGAAGACCCTGTTATCCCAAGTGTAATTACCGGCTATGTACAGCTTACCACAAATCCACTTCTCCCTGCCGGGCTTAGTGTAACAGGTGAGGTATTAGGTACTCAAATTATTGTCAATGGAATTATTCCGGGTGTCACCGGAGGAACAATTGAACTAGATCTTTCGGCACTATTAATTAGTAGTACTCAAATGCAAGGTAGTTATACTTTGATTAAAAATGGCACTACTGTAGCGGAAACAGGAACATTTCAAGCAGTGCTTACGACTCCTGTTTTTTAATTTCATTTGGTGATTGGGTGAATATGGGAGGAGGAAGGATTAAACCTTTCGACCTCCCTTATCACTCAACCTTCTCTATCCCTTCCGATATAATAAAATATTACCGACAATTTTTATCTATACAGACATCTATAGCATTTCAGATATTAAATTTCATGCACTAATTTTTTTATAATGTAGCGCAGGGCTTTAGCCCTGCATTATCCCATGGCTTCAGCCCTGCGCCACTATTGTATAAATAGCTGTTGTGAAATTATTTATCTGAAAATCTATAAGTAATTTAGATAGTAAATTACAATAATCCCATAGCGCACTTTAGGCCCAAAATGAAAATCTTTTTTAGTTCAGCAAGTTAGCCCCAATTTCAACAACCTGCCGGAGGCCGCATTTTAAGCATTTTTTTACACATCATAGGTGTAGTGAGCATCTATTTTTCAATTTGTACATATGCCTTTGCTAACCAAAATTCTTATGGCAGTTAAAGGAAGAAGTCTGCTGTTTTCCGGAAAGTACGTGATGATCACCATTAATGATCAAGCCTCGTTTTTTTTTTAACTGCCTTTCATTTGTTGCAAATACTGCCAGCCATTATTAGGCATTACTAAACAAACGGGGGTAAATCCCCATAGAAATAAATCGATTTAAAAATAGGCCATTATATCAAATAGTTAGTGCGATTAAAGATGATATGTTAAAGTGTCACGATTTACCTACAACACAAATTTTGATACAATTTTTAAAATTAGGGATTCTGGAGCTTTGCATTAATTGTAACTGGAACGTACATCTTTTGAGACGCCTCGATTAATGCCAGAGTTTAAACTCGTTTAAAGAAAGAGACTCAAGAGATTAAAACGAAAGAATCAAAGAGTGTGATCCCAATTTGGATAAATATCGTGCCAGGGATGCCACGTATAACAGAAAGTTACGGTTCCAATTTTATACATGGTGAAAGATCAATAAAAGAGTAATTGGGGGACCAGTCCCCCAAATCGCCTGAGGTTTATCGCTTTGTAATCGCCCCCGATATGGAGGAGATGAAAGTCTACCTCTGTCACGAAGGAGGGATGCACAAAAAAAGTTTGACACTTTACATAACAGAGCATTAAATACATTAAATATAAAAACAAATAGTGAGCCACAAATGCAGGATATGTAGATAATCTAATAACACTACACTTGTGACACGTGTCACACATTTGGATTATCATTCCAAACACTACTTATGTCCCGGGTCATAAAGCTAAAGATTTATAAAACAAAGGCAATTAGAGACAAAAGCATTTAAAGCATTTAAAAATCAAACGCGCGTCACAGGTGTAGTTTATAATTCTAAACACTAAATTTATAACGCGCGTTATAAAGCTAAAAATTTAGAAAAATATCCTAAAAGCAATGATGCATTAACAAGTCGTTGGAGTCGGTCGTGAAAAACTGCTGCGCTTTGCTCCGCAGTTTTTCACGCCGCTCAACTCTGCGATACGCTCATATTTATTAGCTGATAAAGCAATTCTTCCCTAAGAGCGGTGATAAATATTCCAGCGATGAAAGAACTTTTGACATTTGGCGGAAATGCTAATGTTAGCATTTCCGCCAAATGCTGATTTAACAAATGGTTATCAAAATGTTACATCAGGCATCGATCGTCCTTTGGGCCATTTCACCCCACTCATTATTTCATAAAAGTTCCATTCTCATTGTTTTATATAAGCCGTTGTTTACTATATATGAGCGGATCGATTTTTAAAATAGGCCATTATATCAAATAGATATTGAAGGATTGCCGTCTATCCCCCGCACATGGACGCTCGGTGCAATTGGAACTTTTAGTACAAAGGTTGCCCGTGGCATTGTAGGCGCATGCATTGCCAGGTGCAACAGGCGGACGAATCCGTCTACCATGCCCATCTTTTTCAGTCGCCTGTTTCACCTGACAACACACACACCTACAACACCAAGTGCGCTAACTATTCCACCGGCCTTGCCTGCATCTGGGCGCTGCAACAACGGCTATGTTCGTGCCTGGTTATTCTGCTGCCTTCGGTCGCCGTTGTTTCAGCTTCCTTCCTTATTCAGGCCAGATGGCGCCGGCAATGTCATGTATGCCCCCGCCCTCCCGCAATGTCATTCGGAGCTTTTTTTAATCCTCCTTGCGAAGCTTAAGTGTTTAATTTTACAGTCTTGAAAAAAATTTATATTACCTGTTGACATTTTTGATTGTCTGTACTACCCTATAATGAGGAACTTTACCTTCAACCCTTTTATTGTAAATGTTAATAGGAGTACACATGAGGATCGGCAACAGGAATTTTTTAGAACATGAAATCCAGCTCATACAAGAGCTGGCTGCTACATATCAAGCTTTATCTCGCAAGGAGTTGGCTTACACAATTTGTGAAAATCTCAATTGGAAAAATGAGGCCGCAAACCTTAAAGTTGACTCTTGCCTTGTTCTTTTAAAAAAACTACAAACTGCCGGCAAAGTTAATCTAAATCCTCTTCAAAAACGCATCCACATGAAAAAAGACGATACAGAGCAGTTTAATTTCACAAATAAGATTAAGATTAATGGTGCGGTTGATAATTTCAACCCATATATAGAACTTGCAAAAGAAAAAGAGGAATATAAAAAGTGGAATGACCTTGTACAAAGATACCATTATCTTGGCTATAAGAAAAACTTTGGTCTGCACTTAAAGTATTACATCCGCCTGGAAGGAATCAGGGATCCTGTAGGATGCTTTTCGTTTGTTTCCGCAACTACTTACCACCTAAAATGCAGAGATTTTCATATTGGTTGGAGCAGGGAACAAAGAGAGAAAAATTTAAATTGGATAATAAACAACAACAGATTCTTGATTTTCCCATGGATAAAAATTGACAACTTAGCCTCAAAAATATTTTCTCTTGCCAGAAAGCAAGTACCTACTGATTGGCAACAAAAATTCAATTATAAGCCTGTATTGTTTGAAACATATGTCGATCCCAGTCAATTTCACGGCTCGATTTATAAATCCGCCAATTGGGTCCACATTGGGCAAACTTCGGGTAATTATAATACAAACAGAACAGATAAGTCGCCGGCACAAACCCACTATCCAAAGGACGTTTATATTTATCCTATCGAGGACGACTATAAAGATATTTTGCGAGAAAAGAAGGGTAATGCACTGACAACAAAAGGCGCTCCCAGAAACTTAGATCGATGTATCAAAGAGATGAAGTTACATGAAAGCGAGTTAGATTTATGGGAGAAGATACAGCTAAAAATTGCACTCATTTGTAAGCAAGTCGACGAACAATCAATGCAACGATCCAGGAAAGTGAATGCGCTGACAATACTTCTAGCCTTATATCGTATTGTATTTGCGAAAAATTTTGAATCATACTCTTCATTACTCTGCGAGTTATTAGATACTGCAAATGCTCACGGTATCCGTCTTGCTTTTAGAGAACCCATAGCTGCATCGACA
>DAOURK010000083.1 GCA_030625085.1 Pseudomonadota bacterium | reverse complement strand
CACCATATGAAAAAGGTATCAAGGTTTGCGGCGACAAAAAAACAGACCTTGAACAACGACTGCAACGGTCACCCGTTCTACACTGGTGGGATATAACAATCGCCCCTAAAACGGCAAATTTGTAATTTCCATCTCCCTTAGTATAATAAAGGCGAAAATGACCCCCCGGACTATCATAAGAGCTGATAGTCACATTGCCATAATAATAAGAACCCCCTGAATCAGTGGGGCGGTATAAAATAAATTTATTTTCCGGGTTTAAAAGCTCTTGATACTTCCGGGCCCTTTTAAGCAAAGGAGTAGCACATTTGCGCAAGGCTTGAGGCGTGGAAATAACTGATCGGAACCTCTTTTGCTGGGGGGGGCGAAACAATTCGTCGATTTCCAAATTGAGTTGTTCTTGAAAGACTGATGTTTTTTCTCGCGCTTCTGCCGCAGATTGAGGGATATAAATTATTAATAAGCAATGCAATATCATACAAAATGTTAGCGCTATTCCCTTTAACTTGCCTTCCTTTTGTTTCAACTCCAATTCTCCTGCTTGATAAAATTTATAAGGGATTAAGATTGAATTTAATCAAATTTGTGCTTTGTGCATTATATAGACAAGAATTTATAGCTAGTAACAATTTGATATATATAATATATTAAATTTAACCCTATTCTGTCAAATATGAAACAACTTTCAGGAAATATTCTCTAACAAACGCCTGTTTTATTTGGAATTCATTCTTCCTCAAAGCAGAGTTTATAAAACGGGTGGTTATTTTTTTATTGCAGATCTTCGGGCCATTGTGCAGATGGACCTTGACCTTAAAATATTCCGCATGATGCGGTTGGGTATCCCTCAGGAAAGGATTGCCAAGCGATTAGGCCTTGCCAGCACGACGATGGAATCCCATTTGACGAAATTGGCAACGCTACCATTTCCGCCATTATGCTGATTTATCAAGAGGTTACACAGCTTCCCATGTTGCGGAAAAGCATGAATGGCCGGATTGAATTAAGATTATTTGCTTGCCTTGTTTTTATTTCCTATCTTTTCTGTGCATTTCTAACCCCTCTAATATTCTGTGACTTTGTAATCATTCAGTCCCCTCAGTTACTCCCCCTTGATGGGGGAGGCTTAAGTGGTGGTGAAATAAAGCATCGCCCTCCCCTAACCCCTCCCATCGAGGGAGGGGGATTGAATGGTTACGTGACTTTTGTTTTGAATGCTTGTAATAGCGTTTGGAAAAGTTTTTTGTTGGGGGGGAAAATATTTTTTATTTACGTCTATTAAAATAAAGGGAAAAGTTTAAATCTTACCTTTAAACTATCTTATCACTTAATAAAGGAGGTTATAGGGAAAATATTTAACTTAATTCAATGGCTTTACCAATCAATTTATTATTCCTGCTCCGTTACAATGCGGGGTAAATTTCAGTAGTGATCTAATTTAAAAGCATAGGGATTTTCATTTTTTTATGCAGCTTGCCGGCCGATCACTAATTCTTAATATCTAATTTAAGGAAAGGAGAACCTAATCATGAAAATCGAAATAGACTTAAAAAAAATTATTTTATGTTTCGTTTCATTGCAAATTTTATTATTGCAGGCTGTTCCCCTTGGAATAGCCGAGACAGCCGAATGGAACGACCCAAATCATTCCTACACCCAATCTTCATTTCGTCTTAAATCTGATAATAATTACATCTTAAATCAACCTGCTCTCAATTTTAATAATGTAGTTACTAATTATGAAAATAATAACCTGAATTACTTTAATTCATTAACAAATTTTAATCTTCCATACTCAAACTTCGCAACGCAACTCAACTTTGCCAATTTTAACAATTATTCGTTTACTCCCACACCTAATTATTTTAATTCTTTTGTACCAGCTTTAATAAATAGTGCCCCTACTACTCTTATCAATTCCTCTTCTGTTTTTGATAGGAATGCTTATTCAATTTATTCCCCGCTCGATCCCAGCGCCTATCTTCACCAATTTAATCCTGTTGGGATTTTACCCTCAATTAGCACAATGAATAACTGGCTATTACCGGGACAAACAAATTATTTATTAGGTGGAATCTCAGGCGGGTCCTCTATTCCGACAAATGCAATGTCTAATTTTTTACTCCCTAGTCTATCTGCCGGTTTTCCCGGTTATATTGGCATGTTTTTGCCCTCTATCAATATCGGCAATTGGGCTACAACAATCCCTTCCTATTCTGTTTCCGGGTATTATGGAGGCATTCAGGGCAATTCCCTTTATAATTATAGCGTGGGTTATGGCGGCAGCTATGGCAGCACCTATGGTATGGGTTTTTCTAGCTATGGCGGATCCGGTTCTTCAAATATTGGCCTTTCAACTGGAGGGGCCAAAGATATTAATAATTTCCGCCAAAATATTGAAAATGATTATCTGCCTATCGCTACTGATATAACCTATGAAGGGCTGTTTTACGATTATTATTTCGATACCGGCCAACAAACCGAGTGCCAGCAGTTATTTTGCCCTTCATACAGTTTAGCCGTGTCTCAAGATCCTTTTTCAGATGAGGTAGAGTATTTTATGTCCGTTGGGCTCAATTCCGGAATGAGCAAAGATGATTTTCAAAGGAAAAAGTTGAATTTAGTTATCGTGCTAGATATTTCAGGATCTATGGGCTCAACCTTTAGTAAATATTACTATGACCGATTCGGTAATAGCCAGGAACTTGAAGAGGGAGAAAATAATGGGAAGACAAAATTACAAATAGCTGCGGAATCTATTGTTGCCCTTATTGATCATCTTAATGCTGATGATCGGTTTGGTCTGGTTACCTTTGAAAGCTCGGCTGATGTATACATTCCATTAAGCCTTGTTGGAGACACTGGTATCCAACAAATAAAAGATGATGTTTTAGAATTGCATACCCGCGGTGGGACAAATATGTCTTCAGGGATGAGCGCAGGTACTGCGTTGTTTAACGAATATCTTGATATAGATTCCTCCATATACGAAAACAGGATTATATTTATTACCGATGCCATGCCTAATATTGGTACAACGAGCAATACAGGACTATTAGGCATGACGAAAAATAATGCGGATAACAAGATATATTCTACCTTTATTGGTGTCGGGGTTGACTTTAACACTGAACTGGTTGAATATATAACCAAAATAAGGGGCGCCAATTACTATTCGGTGCACTCCTCAACGCAATTTAAAGATCGAATGGATGATCAATTTGAATACATGGTTACTCCCCTGGTATTTAATTTAGAATTGATTATGACCTCAACAGGATTTGTAATAGAAAAGGTCTGTGGTTCGCCGGAGGCAGATGAAGCAACCGGAGAAATTATGAAAGTAAATACCCTCTTTCCCTCTGACAATACAGAAGAAGGGACCAAGGGCGGGATTGTGATCCTTAAACTGAGAAAACTGGAAACAGGAAGCTCTGAATTATCCCTCACTGTATCATATGAAGATAGAATTGGTAACATCGACGGAAGCAGTGAAACAATCACCTTCGAAAATATTGCGCCGGAAAGTTTCGACAACACAGGGATTAGAAAAGCCATTTTACTCTCCCGGTATGCAAATCTAATGAAAAACTGGACTATCGATGAACGCACAAGCCTCAAAATTGATGAGCCGGTAGAATCCTTTATGGGTGATGAGTCCGGTTTTTCATGTATACCAGTTTATCTGGGAGACGAATATCCACCTTTAGAACCTCAACGCTGTTTACCTGCAACTTCTCCCATTCCTATTTCCCTCTCTATTGATCTTGGCGAATGGGAACGTCAGTCAGTTGATCTCCAGGTCTCTGCACCTTATAGCCAATTATTTAGCGAATTTAAGGATTATTTTGTTGCTGAAATGAATGACATTGGTGATAATACATTAGATCAAGAAGTTACCATATTGGAAAAACTGATCGCCCAATAGCAATAACTTAAGTTCAGATCGATGCTCCTTTGTCATTTCGAGTTTAGCGATATATTTTTAAAGAAATAATTTCACAATCATTATTCAGGTAATATTAGTGAGTAATGGTGAGTAATTGAGTAATGGGGTCAGGCCTTGACAAAGGACAATCTTGAACAGATTGTCCTTTGTCAAGGCCTGACCCCAAATCAAGTGTAGATTTTTAAAAAATTATTTCATAATCGATATTTAGACAAAAGTAGCGCAGGGCTTTAGCCCTGCATTTTGGCAGGGTTAAAGCCCCTGCGCTGCACTAATGCTATAAAAAAATTAGTGTAGTAAATTTATGGCCTTGAATGGAGTTTGGAAAATACAATTGAGAAAATTTATTTCGGTTTTCGTTATAATAATGCTCTATATTATTTACCAAGCAGTGTCAGTGCAGGCAATCATCTTCCCTGATATGAAAATGAGCGCCACGCCAAATCCTGTAGGCTCAGGAGCCAGGGCCCTGGGAATTGGCGGAGCATTTATTTCCATAGCTGATGACGCCACTGCCGCCTCATGGAATCCTGCCGCCCTGTTAAATCTGACCAAGCCTGAAATGTCAATAGTAGGTTCCTATTACTCCGGAAAAGGAAAATACGATACACCATCAATAGCTGAAAAAATTGATGATCTATCTCCTGGGCAGCAGCGCCTTAATTATTTTAGCGCAGTAATTCCTTTTGTGCTTTTGAAAAGAAATATGGTTTTTTCTCTAAATTATCAACACCTCTATGAATTCGCCAAAGACACCTTTTCTAATTGGACTTATCACATTGAAGACCCTGACACGGGCACAACCATTGTAAATATTCCCGGGATGACTTCCAGAAAAACACAAAGGGGAGTTTTGACTACCCTTTCGCCGGCTTTCGCCATTCAAATTATCCCTCCTCTGTATATTGGCGTTACTGCCAATCTATGGCTTGATGAGCCTATTAATAACTATTGGGAAAATCTCAATATTGTCCGAGGAGAAGGGACTGTATTGGTAGAAAGAGAAAGAGTTGTCTCAGAAGAAAGGGTCAAGATATATAAAGAATTATATGAACGATATGAGTTTTCCGGTTTAAATGTCCTTGATTTTACCTGCTTTAATGTCAATCTGGGTTTTCTTTGGAAACCAAATCGTTGGCTTTCGCTGGGGGGGGTGATAAAGACACCTTTTAAGGCCCGTCTCAGACGTAAATTTCAGCATTCTTTTATAGAAGAGTATCCGGAGGCTCCGGATTTAAATAATAATTCTTCAGATTCTTTACCGCCGGAAAATCTTACACTTAATATGCCCATTTCCTATGGTCTTGGCTGCTCCATTCGTTTCTCCGATACCTTTTTAATGGCCCTGGATCTTTATCGCACTCATTGGGAGGATTATCTTATCAGGTATCCTTCGGGGGACAAAATCAGCCCCATCAATAATAAAGTCAAAGATGAAGCTGATATTAAAACTACTACCCAGATAAGATTTGGGGCAGAGTATCTCGTATATTATCAACAGCAGATTTTTCCCCTAAGGGCGGGCATCTTTTGTGACCCGGAACCGGCAAGCGGAAGTGTAGATAACTTTTATGGGGTAAGCCTTGGCAGCGGATTTGTGCTCAAAAATTTTGCCTTTGACATTGCTTACCAGTACCGGTTCGGGGGGAAAAAAGACGTAGAGTCTTTGAGCAGTCAAAAAATATCCACAGATATAAAGCAGCACTATCTTTATTCCTCTCTTATTTTCTATTTTTGATTCAAAAGCATAGAAATTTTTATTTTATTTATGCGGCTTCCCAGCCATTTTTTTGTGTTGACTTCTGCAGATCGGATAAAACAATCGATGGAAATCATTCTTCTAAAAGGATCGGAGGTTCTTCATCATGGAAGGACATATCATTAATAAAATCCAACTCGCTCATGGCCTTCTCGGTTTTTTCCATGGAGGAGGAAACCACGTTTATCTCGTTATCGATCAGATTCGGGTCTTGCCGGTGTATCCCCATTTCAGCCAGGCTGGATATCTTAGAATGTAACCGCTCCAGCTCTAATTCGATATAATCATAATTCTCCCTTGAGATTTGGTAATTTTTTAGCCTTCTTTGGGATGTCGCGAGGGTGTCTGAAAGAGACTTGCGACTCAGAGTCTCTCTTTCACCGTCTTTATCCTCTGGTCCCATCGCCTTTAGCCGGTTCTCGGCACGTTCGATGTTCATCTCGATATCCTTTACCTTTATGGTGTTGAAGAAGGATTCCAGGGCATTTTTAGATTAAAGAAGCTTTAGATATATCCATAAAAGGCGATTGATACTGTTTATGTGCACGTCTGATATTCCGGCTATACCCATCTCTGTGTTTCTCTTTACCCTGTTCGCTATATGACGCAGTTTAAGGCAAAGGTCTTTTAGCTGTTCATAACGCCTGCGATCTTCTTCATTCAGTGCCATCAGGATCTGATTTAGCATCTGGTCTGATGAAGGATGTGCCTTGGTGGCGGTTTTATGTTCGAGGGCATCATTATTGTTCTGCTGAAATTCTCAGATAAATTTTATCGATCGAGTCCGGATCTGCAGAGTTCAATCTTCCTCCTGTCCGGCCGGCCATCTTCTTCAGGATCACTTTACGTGCCGAATCACCAAAGGCTATAGGGAAAATTTTAATGCCGTCGGATTCCGCCTGTGCCGGCAGGCAGGTTGTAAAAAGTTGATTTGCGGTCATGCTACTATTGGTATCTTCACCATCGGAAAGAAGCACAATACCATATAGCTTCTTGATTCCTTCTTTATCGTTTCTCAGTCTCACCTTTTCCATCATCCTCAAGCCTTCGCGAACAGCATCGTAAAGACATGTTCCACCAACGGCGATTAAATTCTCGACTTGATCGGTTAATGTTTCGCTCACATCCTTAACGAGGCTTAATGGTGATAATACGTTAACTGAACTACTAAAGGTTAAGACCCTAACTACTTTTATGCCCAAATTGCTCTGGGCAAATGAAAATCGTTAGTTTTCATTACCGATCCACTTATAATAAAAAAGATACTTAAACATCTTGGCATCTGGAAACAAAAACCTTCAAGAGATCCTCCCAATTTACCTGAAAATGGGCTGGCCGAACTTGGCTTTGAACCCTCTGTTGATGACTGGCCTACCTATCAAGAACCCTCCTTTCAGATAAATTAAATAGGCTGAAATTGCCACCCAATTCCAGTTTGAGGGGAAGTCTATCCAATTTTACTCAACTTTTTTGAATACTATTGCCCTTTTCTCCATCAGTTGCTGATCAGAAAAATATTACTCATACAGTGAAATCTTCTTTTGCTATAAATTATAACTTAGTTATAATTTATAGCTATTATTTTTAGTCCTTGAACCAAAGGGGCATGTATCGGAGAAAGATTTTCATGTAACTGTTTCTGTGGCAGAAATATCTGGTTTTATCGTAGTTGACCGTCCGCAAATAGAGCGCAGCAGTGTTGCCCTCATCCAAAAGACAGAATAATCAATAGCTTGATCAACATGGGCTATCCAATTTTTAAGTTTTTCTGAATATTTTGCTTATTTTGCCAAAGAACTCATGCGCATATAGAACTTGACTTTTTTAAGTCACTCTACCAATCAGTTAAAGTACGCTGAGAATAATAAAATTTTCCGATTAAATAATAGAATACTTTTTTGCTGTATCCATTTATTGGAAATGTCTATTTAGGAAACCATCAATTGGCATAATCACAGAGGTTTACTATGGTGGGTTTAGAAACATTTATTAAAATTATCCCCTTTTCCTTGGTAGAAGAGTTATTAAAACCAAAGAGTGATATAAAAAAACTATGCCGATGCTTGCAGTTCAATTACATCATTGTGTGTTGACTGAAAAATAGAGGAATCGTCATTACTGGTAAAAAGTTCCGGTTTTTCGGGTAAGGCATGGATATGGCCCAAGGGAGGATCGTGTAAGGTGCTGTGCATTGAAAGGGTGCGACTTTGGCAACTTTAAAATTGTATCCGGCTATTGATCAAAAAGTTACCCTCATTATAAACAGGGGAGGTTTGCAGCCTTTCAAAATGGAGGGGGTCGTTCATTTAATTACATCTGAAGGCAAAATTGAATTGTTTTTGTTGCAGGAGGGTACAAATGAATTGATAAAAGAGGGAATCTCTATAAATATGGAATTTTTTGTGGAAGGAAGTTATTGCAAGTCTCAATCGTTAATTGAAGATTTTTTCCTGTCTTGGGGTCCCGAAGGAGGCAAACAGGTCCCCCACCTTGTATTAAGTCCGCCCTGTAATATAGAGAAGATACAGAGAAGGAAGTTTTTTAGGCTTACTATTGATTTGCCCTTAAGATTTATACCGGTCTCTTTTCCCGCAGAATTTGAAGAAAATGTTATACAGAGAAAGCAGGCCATGGCCGGATGGCATAGTCAACTTAATCATCAAGCTTACTCAGCCCATACA
This sequence comes from Pseudomonadota bacterium, assembly GCA_030625085.1. Lineage (GTDB taxonomy): Bacteria > SZUA-182 > SZUA-182 > DTGQ01 > DTGQ01 > DAOURK01. The sequence continues at coordinate 12,463 of DAOURK010000083.1, read as the reverse complement.
GTGGATTTTAGTGGCGCTGGGTTGATGATGATTTCGGAATTTGCCCTGTCCGAGGGGGATGAGATTTTTTTGGCAATTGATGTTCCGGGCTTGTTTCTGGAAGCAGCCGCAAGAGTAGTGAGGTCTTATTCATTTGAGAGCGGTGTTAAAAAATTTCGAGTAGGTGTCCGGTTTGTTGGACTTGATAAAAATGTACAAGACCAGATAATTAGTTTCATCTTTAGAGAAGAGAGACGACGGGCAAAATAATAAAGTAAAATTAGTATTGAACCAAACCAAATCCAAACCCACCTTTCATGCTTATCAGTTTGTATAGTGACGCTGAGATCAAATATTTTTATAGTTACTATTATAATAAATAACCGAATATAAATAGGTTTCGAGTTTTTTACACGCATAGTTTATTCAAAGAATGTTTTCAATCTATTATTTGATGCAATCGTAAAAAGTCCAATTTATAAAAGCAGTGTCTAATAAAATCAGATAATTATAATACTTAAAATGGTTAATTTGGGACTTTTTACGAGAGTATCATTATTTAATCTATCTGATAAATTTTTAGTCTAAACATTCTCAAAGTAAATCTAATGATGGAGAAAAAAATGAAAAAAATTGTATTATCTGTTTTGACAATAGTATCTTTTTTATTATTCTCTTTTGTTACTAACTCAAGAGCGGTGGAGGTGAATATTCCGAATGACTATTTTATCATTCAGGAAGCGATTGATAATTCAAACAGTGGGGATGTAATCATCATAGGACCCGGAACTTATTATGAGAATATTAATTTTATGGGCAAGGATATTACCCTGCGCAGCAGCGATCCAAATGATCCTGATATTGTGGCTGCGACCATCATTGACGGCAATCAACAAGACAGCGTTGTTATCTTTAATAGTGGTGAAGAGTCAAATACTGTGTTAAGCGGTATTACTCTCCAAAACGGGAAGGTTGAACATCCCGATGCGGGACCGGGAATTCGGTGTGACTCCTCTTCACCAACAATTACCAAATGCAATATCATCAAAAATTCGAGTCCTGATTCCAGTAGCGGCGCTATATGGTGCAAATCCTGCTCGCCGATTATAAGTAATTGCTTGATTACTGAAAATTATGATTACTGGGGGATCTATTGCTGTGAGTCTTCGCCAATAATCACCCATTGCACAATTAAAAAAAATCATGCCGAAAATTACGCAGGGGGAATACTGTGCGAACAATCCTCCTCCCCGTTGATTGCCTATTGCACTATTAGTAAAAATTCGGGCAAAGGTTACAGTGGAATTAGTTGTCAGCGATCTTCACCTACTATCACTCATTGCCTTATTAGTGAAAATTCCGGCATCGGAAGCAATTGGGTAGTTGGGATTGGGTGCAGTGCTTCTTCACCGAATATTATCAATTGCCTTATCACCAAAAACAAGGGCACTGGTATTCGTTGCTCTTCCTTTTCTTCGCCCGGCATCATTAATTGTACTATTTGCGAGAATTCAGCGCCCCCGCCCCCCATCGAAGATCCTGACTCTCGTCATATCGCCGCAGGAATTTCCTGCGACTATTATTCTCCGGTATATATGGTGAATTCCATTTTATGGAATAATGGCCTGGAAATTAATGCAGGGTATATGTCAGATCCTCGTTTAAGCTATTGTATCATTCAAGGGGGATATCCGGGGTTGGAAAATAGAGATGTTGATCCGTTATTTATTGATTCGGAACAGGGTGATTTCCATTTAAGTCAAGGTTCACCAGGCATTGATACCGGACATACCCGAATATATGATATAGACACTTCCCGCTCCGATATTGGAGCATACGGAGGAGGCGGGGAGGTTGTCCACGATCGAATCACCGTTGCAGTAGATGGAAGCGCTGATTTTCAATCCATTCAAAATGCCGTTGATTATGCTCTGCCGGGAGATACTATCGCCGTCTTCCCGGGAAAATATAGGGAAAATGTAATTATTACAGGAAAAGATATTTCACTTATCAGCGAACAAGGGGCTGACTCAACGATTATTGATGGTTCTAAATCAGGATCGGTGATAACGTATCTCAATGTAAAATCAGGGGGCCTGTTGGATGGATTTACCATAAAAAACGGATTAACTATTAGTAAAGGCGCCGGTATCTATTGTCTGAATTCCGCAGGTACTATTACCAATTGTTTTATTACCAAAAACAGGGCTATTGAATACGGCGGGGGTATTGGGTGCTATTATAAATTTTCTCCAATCATTGATAATTGTACTATTAAAGGAAATTTTGCCGGCATTGGCGGTGGAGGGGGAATTGATTGCGATGATGATAACGCGCCGGTTATTACCAATTGCCTTATTACTGAAAATGTAAGTACTGGTTACCGTGCCGGCGGGGGAGGTGGAATTCGCTGTTATAACTCTTTACCCATTATTACTCATTGTACTATCAGCAAAAACAGGGCTTTTTTAGGGGGTGGAATTCATTGTTCCGGCCCCGGTTGCAATCCTATAATCAGTGATTGTATCATTGAAAAAAATTCAGCCTTAGGCAAAGGAGGAGGAATTTATTGCTATTGCAATCCAGTAACCATTAACAATTGTCAAATAAACAAAAATTCAGCTAACTCGAACGGGGGCGCAATTTACTGTGCTTATCTTACAAATTGGGATGACATCGATTGGAATATAACCAATTGTACCATTTCCAGGAACAGGGCCTTGAAAGGCGGCGGGATTCAATTCTCCGGATATTTAATCCCTTTAATAGAACCTAATATCTTCCTACCCAAAATTACCAATTGTACAATTACCGGTAACATAGCCTTTTTCGGCGGTGGGGTTTCAAATTTCTTTTCTTCTCCCATAGTAACTGACAGTATTATCAGGAGAAATTTTCCGAACCAAATTATCGACAGATCCACAATTACTCGGTCTATTATTGAGAGGACTCGATCTATTATTGAGAGGCGGTATGAAGGAAGGCAACAGTAACATTAATAACCAGCTCTTATTTGAATAAACGCTCTATTATAAATAAACTCATAGGGTTATCAGGAATTTTCAAAAAGGCCCCATTCTTTTTTTATCAGTTCATAGTCAGATCCGTCATTTTCAGTAATCGGCATACCTTCAAATTGTAGAATTTTTAGAGCATTGGTGGTCGGACAAATACCGGGACGCAGACAATAATCAAATTTTATACGTTTACTTTCAATAGTATCCTGAAAGTGAAAATTAAGGACCTTTTTTTGCTCTCGGCTAACCAGAGTAACTTCAAGGTCATGGGTGCTGATTAATCCTAAAAAATTGTTTTGAAGCAAGGCCCTTATATAATAGATACTTCCAATAAAAGCAAATGGTTATCAGTTAATCACAGAAGTCAGTGCGAAGACAATATTCTATCGTGGATTTCTCCTGTTGTTACCTCTACCGCGCCATGCACCCTGAACAGTTGAATCGATGATTTTACATAAACCCTTGATTTGATTAGGGAAGTTTCTCTCAAGATTACTATTGGTGATAATTCTTGGTAGAGGATTATTATGCTTAAGATGGTAAAGATGTGTAAGTCCGCCAATATAAGGGATAAAGATTCCGCCGCCTGATAGGGCCCTGTTTTTAGTAATAGTGCAATTGGTGATTTGGGCACAGGGAGTAAAAAACCAAAACCCCATAGGGAAAAGGCTTATCCGGATTCCCTCTTTAAAACAAATTCCACCGCCAAAGCAGGCTGAATTACGGGTAATAATGCAATTAGTAATAGGCACTTCAGACAAGCCTTTCAACAAAATTCCTCCGCCGTTAAAAAGGGCCGAATTTTCAGTAATGTTACAATTGTTTATCTTCGTTATATTCGGATGAGATTGAGGATCTCCCTCTTCCAGAAAGATTCCTCCCCCGTCGGAACGTGCTGAATTTTCAGTAATACTACAATTAGATATGATTGACCTGCCAATTTTACAACAGATCCCGGCCCCGTCCTTGCCGGCTGAATTTTTGGTAATAGTGCAATCAGACACAGTCAGTGAAACAATAGAGTTACAATAGATTCCGCCGCCGTCTTTGTTTGCCGAATTTTCGGCAATAGTACAATTATTAATTATGGCATCAGATTTTTCAAATTCTTCGAAACCCCGGCAGCAAATTCCACCACCGTAGTGGGCGGAATTTGCCGTAATGATACAATCAGTAATAGTTAATAACGAGCCGAAGCTAAGCTTGAAACCGGTGTACATGTCCATGTTACAGATTCCCCCGCCAAAGTAGGCTGAATTTTCGGTAACAATACAATTGCTGATTGTCGGCCAAGAGTTGAAACAGCAAAAAATTCCGCCGCCCTGGTTTTCTGCAGAATTTCCGCTGCATTGACAATTGGCTATTGTTAATGCAGAGTGGCAACAATAAATTCCACCACCATCCTCAGATGATCCATTCCGGATGGTAAAACCATCCAGAACGGCTTTTGGTCCTATATTTACTAAAACAATAACCGATCCTGCTCCCGAACCATCTATAATGGTTGTACCACTGCCGGTTTTGCTAATAAGAGAAATATCCTTTCCCGCAATCAATAAGTTTTCCTTATAAGTGCCAGGGAACACAGTAATGGTATCGCCGGTTAAGCTGTAATTGACAGCCTGCTGAATAGAGGTGAAATCACCGCCCCCATCCTGGGCAACGCTTATGTTATCAGGGGCAGTTACCGCCTTTCCTCCATAGGCCCCCATATCGGATGGGGAATCATCGCTGTCGAAAATTCGAGAATGTCCGGCATCTATACATGGAGAACCCATTTTTAGATGATAATCTCCATTTTCGGGGTCAACAAATAATGGGTCGGTATTAATATTTTCAACACCCGGATATCCCCCTTGAATATCACAATAGCTAAATTGGGGATTGGAATCGGAGTCAGCATAAATTTCCAGGCCGTTGTCCCAAAAAATTGAATTTAAAATATATGGCCAAGAATATTCGTTATAAATTCCCCCGCCATTGGCGGAAGTTAAATTTCCGGTAATAGTGCAATTAATAATCTTGGGAAAGGAATAATAACAATAAATTCCCCCGCCGTCCGAGGACGAATTTTTGCTTACGATACAATTATTAAGGCTGGGACCTGTAGGGGTTTTACGGGAGTACCCAAAATGAATTCCCCCGCCGGTAAGCGCTGAATTTTCGGTAATAAGGCAATCACTAATAGCAGGAGATGAATTTGTACTATAAATTCCTCCTCCCTGGTCTGTTGCCGAGTTCCGGCCTATGGTGCAATTCGAAATAGTCGGAAAGGAGGAAGATGAGCAACAGATCCCCCCACCATTCTTGGCTGAATTTTCTGTGATTTGGCAATGAGTAATATTTGGCGAAGACTGACTACAATAAATGCCTCCATCAGAATTTTCGCTGATAGTGCAATTAATAATATCCGGCGAGGATAAGTAGCAATAAATGCCTCCCCCTGAGGAAGCGAAATTATTGCTAATGATACAGTTGCTGATATCCGGTGAGGATTGATGACAATAAATACCGCCGCCGTGCCCGGCTGATCCGCCTTTTAGGGTAAACCCGTCAATTATTCCACGAGATCCTACCAGGCCCAAAAATATAACGCGGTCCGATCCTGTGCCGTCAATAATGGTTGAGTCGGCCCCATTTTGGCTGATGATAGAAATATTTTTGCCCACAATACGTAAATTTTCCTTATATAAACCTGGTGAAACCGTAATAATATCTCCTGTTAAGGCATAATCAACGGCTTTCTGAATAGAAGTAAAATCTCCGCTCCCGTCTTCGGCCACTGTCAAATTCATAGGGAGCGATGCCGCATTTCCTCCATAGGCCCCCATATCAGCAGTGGAACCATCGCTGTCAAGATATCTGGGATGACCGGCGTCTTTACATGGAGAGCCGGTTTTTAGATGGTAATCACCATTTTCCGGATTAATAAACAGAGGATCCGAATCAATATTTCCCAAACCAGGGTATCCCCCCTGGATATCACAATAAATTAATTTAGGATTTGAAGGATGGGTACTAATTTCAAGATCGTTTCCCCATAAAATGGAATTTATAATATGGGGCGAGGATTTATTGCAACAAATCCCAGCGCCCTTCGAAGCGAAATTCCCGGTAACAGTGCAGTTGGTAATGATTGAAAAAGGGCAAGAGGAGTAATAAATTCCCCCTCCCGTAGAATCAGCTAAATTTCCGGTAATAAGACAATTAGTAATCATTGGGGAGTCAAAGCAACAGCTAATTGCTCCGCCACGACTAGCAGAATTTCCTTTCAGGAGACAATTGATGATACTGGGCCTGGATCCTCTATTGAAAACTCCACCCCCTTCCTCAGTCGCGAAATTTTCGTTGATTGAACAATTGCTGATAAGCGGCGAGGATTTATAGCAATAAATTCCACCGCCGTCCGAGGCCGAATTCTTTATAATAGTGCAATGGGTGATAGTCGGCGAGGATTCTCCCGAACAAAAAATACCGCCGCCGCTGGAAGCGGAATTTTCGCTGATAGTGCAATGAGAAATAGTGGGTGAGGAATCAAGACAATAAATTCCACCGCCGTCAGAATTAAAGCCGTTTTGAATGGTAAATCCACGCAGTAAAGAATTGGGACCTTCTTTATTATTGAAAGTTACCACGCTGTTTTGTTTTTGGCCGTCAATAATAGTAGCCGAGGTTACCGCCGGGTCGTTAGGATCACTGCTTTTTACAGTAATAGCCTTGCCTGAAAAATTAATATTCTCATAATAAGTGTCGGGTTCAACAATGATTACATCTCCGTTGCCCGCCGCCCCAATACCGGCCTGAATAGATGAATAATCGCCTGGAACACGAATCTGAGCCGCCTTTACATCCGGAACAAAAAGGATTAATACAGCCAATAAGGCTGCCATTCCTAAAACTATGTCTAAAGATCCGGCAAATTTTTTCATGTTTTCCCCTTTCTCGTTAGGAGCTTACACTCCGCATAATGAAAATTATGTTCACACTTTGGTGCAGAATATTTGCTATACCTGTATTACCAGACGCTGTATTTTCTCCTGCCTCCTGCCTCCTGCCTCCTGGCTTCTGGCTTCTGGCTTCTGACTTCTGACTTCTGACTTCTGACTTCTGGCTTCTGACTTCTGACTTCTGACTTTTGGCCCGAATTGGGCTTTCAAGTTCACTTGATTAGATTTCGACAGGATTGAGTATTTTCTATTTTTAGGCCATTATATAAGTTTCGTTAAAAGCCAACAGCTTTTTAATAGCAAATTTTTTATTCCTGGATATATAGATTTTTAGAAAAATAATTTCACAACCCATATTCAGACAGAAGTAGCGCAGGGCTTTAGCCCTGCGCTACAGGATGAAATGTAATATCTGAAAATCTATAGCTTAAAAATGTGGGATATCAGATTAATCCCTCATTGAGAAATAGTTCATCAAAAGAGTAAATATTGTAATATCAATAATCTAGAATAGTGCAATTTTTATATAGGCTTTTAAATATTATCTATTAGATCGGCTAATTAATTAATTATTATTACAATATATTCAATAAATCTATGAAAAAAAGTAACCATTCAGTCCCCCTTACCACTGATGAGCCGGAACCGAAAAGGTTTTAAAATTTTGATAACCATTTGCTTTTAAGGGTGAGAAGGCAAGAGAGTAATATTAATAGAAAAGCCGAAAAATAATAACTATAAATTATAACCAAGTTATAATTTATAACAAAAGAAGGTTTCACTGTATAAGCAAAATTTTTCTGATCAGCAACTGATGGAGAAATGTAATACCTTCTTGGCATGGCAGGACGGGCAAAACCATCTTCCTTGGCAGGAGAAGGCCATCACCATTTTTGATTACCACAGAATCCTCTCCAAAACAGGATGGAAAGTAACCCACCGCATAGAGTGCCCTTTATCATCCGAGCGTATGAGTGGCAATGAAGTACTGAAGATGCAGGAAAAGCGCATCTTAGGAACTGTCGGCAGGAGTATACTCATTGCCAAAAGGAACCGGCATACCTTCAAATTGTAAAATTTTCAGAGCATTGGTGGTCGGACAAATACCGGGGCGCAGACAATAATCAAATTTTATACGTTTATTTTCAATAGTATCCTGAAAGTGAAAATTAAGGATCTTTTTTTGCTCTCGGCTAACCAGAGTAACTTCAAGATCATGGGTGCTGATTAATCCTAAAAAGTTGTTTTGAAGCAAAGCCCTTATATAATAGATGCTTCCGATAATTCGTTCCCTGTTATTAGTCCCTTTAAAGATTTCGTCTATTAAGGCTAAAACGGGTGGAGCATTCCGGTCTTGAGTTGCATCGAGAATTGCTTTTAACCGTTTTACTTCCATATAGAAATAGGATAGCCCTTCAGTTACAGAATCGTTTATTCGGATACAACCATAAATACGAAAAAAAGAAGACTTGAGAGAAGAGGCGCATACGAATCCTCCGGCTTGAGCCAGGCAAAGGTTAATACCCAAGGTTTTTAAAAAAGTGCTTTTACCGGACATATTTGAACCAGTAATTAAGGCTAAGCTCCCGAGGCCTTTTAGCAAAAAGTTATTGGTTTTACGCTTTTTAGTCGGGATGAGCGGATGCCCCATATTTTGAGCCTGAATGCCTGTTTCAGAGGGGCCCTTATTTATTTCAAGAGAAGGGATCGTATATTCAGGATTATTGTTTGCCAAATTGGCTAAAGCAGAAGCCGCCTCAATTTTTCCTAAGCAATCCATCCATAAGGGAAATACATTCAGGATTTTTTGGCAGAGCTTCTTCCAACGATACACAAAGAAAAAATCCCAGGGAAAGAGCATATTAACCCCTCCATGGACAAGTCCGTTCCCTTGAATACTCAGGGCATCACAAACATGAGAAATTTTTTTTATAAAACTGGAGGGCTTGTTTTCTTTATCGCGAAATAGAGTACAACACCTTGCTAATTCAGGAGTTTGTAAGGAAACCCTATTTTCCAAATGAAAAAAGACGGCTTCCAGTTTCTTAAATTCTAATTGCAGGGAAATAGCACGATGAAATATTGGTGCCAGGTATGGCAGCGAAAAAAGAAATATCAGGATATAGATAAAATAAGGGATACCCCACAAAAGTGGCGGGAAGGAAAACCAATACCACCCGCTGAAAGCAAAAACAGATGCAATTAACAAAACGATTTCTAAGTGCAAAATCCTGGATATCCAGGATAAGCCGGGAGTTTGTAAATGAGATGCAATTGTATTCCCATTAATTTCCTTATCAGATATACACAATGCCTCCAAGGTCAATTTGTCGCGAAAAAGAGATCTCCTTTTTAACTCCTTAACTAATAGTTGACGCCTGCTTAGTTTTTCCCTATTCGCTTCAGGATACAGTAACCAATCCATTAAAAATTTTGCGCCTCGAGCGGAAACAGTTGTATCCAAAAGCCGCAGCAAAGAGCGGTCGCCAATAATATCCAGGTCCCGCGCATAGGGGTGCTGTGATGGCTGTGATGGTATAGGGTAATCTTTAGCGGGAATTTGCTTCCAGTCCAACTGGAGCCTGGCCAGATTCTCCCTTTTAATTTTTTGCCACAATTGCCACCGAAGGATTTTTTTCTTGAGTTGTGTATCCCAAATAACCAAAAAAACAAAGCAGCCAAAACAAAAAAGGGCCGTTCCATAAAGGGGAAAACGAAAAGAGGATTGAAATAGTGAAATAACCAAAATAATAAAACCTGCGGTAAAGCTGATAAGACGCCATCTTATTATGTGGCGATTTGTAGATTCCGCGCGATAAAGTTTTTTATCAATTCGCTGGAGGAGTCTGTTTACAAGAATAATTTTTTTATTCATTCCTTTATTGATATCATTTTTATGATTTTATTGTTATTTTCCATTAATGATGCATTCGTAAAAAGTCTCATTAACGTGTCATTTCGAACGGATGTGAGAAATCTTTATCGCATAATATGCTGAAAAATATAAGATTTCTCCCTACAGTCGAAATGACAAATTTACCAAAAAGGACTTTTTACGAATGCATCAATGTTATTTTCCATTAATAGCTTAATAGATAATTATTACAAGGTTGCTGATTTAGTTCAAGGATAATTCTTATCCAATGGAAGAGGACGATAGCTTTTACTATACCCAAAATGCCAAAAGGTTGATTATTTGACATTAACAGGTAGAATATTTTATTATTTACATAAGGCAATAAAATATTTTCATGTCTATATATTATAAAAAAATAAACTAATATAAAGGACTGTAAGATTTGGTCGGGTCAGATAGGCCGGATGGTTTTGTAGATAACCGGAGGGACTGTAATGACCATGATACGAATATCAATATCCAAAGTCATCTGGTTGAAGTTGAATATTAACTTAAGAAAAGGCTGGTTATGAGAAAATTTTTTTTTAGACATTTGGTCTGTTTCATATTGATTAGCTTTGCTTTTGGCTTTATAAATCTTGTAAGCGCCTCAAATGAACAATTTTGGCCTATTTTACCCGAGACTTATTATCAACAGCCATATCCATATTTTGATTCGTCAAGCTATCAGAAATATATGCCAGATCAAATAACGCCATCATGGAAACAACTAATGCCCCAAATTGATCAATTTGAAAATTTTTCGGCCCAACTCAAGGGTGATAAACAGCAGCAAACCCCGTTTAATCCATTTAATCTAAATTCATATTCCCTTCCCAACTCATATTACCTTCCCAGCTCATATTCTTGGCAGAATAATTTTGATTATCTCACCCGGGAGCCATATTTAAGTAATACTATCCCCAAAATAAACTATAGCTATTCAAATTTTTCTTCCCTTGACTATAACAATTTAGGCTTTCAAAATTGGTATAATTCTCTGCCTTACCTCTCTTATTTAAATCAGTCTCAACCTGGATCAAGCTCTAAAATTATTCCAACCTCAATAAGGGTGGCCCCGCCTCATATTACCTTTCATTTTATAGGCCAAACCAAATCAATAACCGCAAACTTGATTTACTCTGATAAAAGCGATGAGCTTTTGACTTCAGGCTTAGGCTTTGATTCTATGGATCCAAATGTAGTTTTAGTGGATGAAGGCGGCCTGGTGAGCGCTGTAGGAGAGGGGATTACAACTATAACTGTAAATTATGGCAACCTTTCGGCCAAGATAAAGGTAAAGGTTGTTCTTCCAACTTCCTATGATATTTTTTCTGTTAGCCTGGACCCCAATACAATTATTTTAACCTCTTGTGGACAAACCGAACAATTGACGATAACGCTAAATTTTGAATTGATTTTTTCAGATATGAGCACCGAGATTTTGGAATTGGAATTGATAACTGCGGGTTCGGTCAATTTTGTTTCTTCAGATCCAAATGTGGCCTCAGTGAACAGTTATGGTAAGGTAACGGCTATAAGTGACGGCGAGGCTATTATTACTGCAACCCAAGATGGTTTATCGGATAGCGCCTATATAACTGTATCAAGCAGTAAAATTGTAATCCATAGTTTAAATGCTTCACCTGCCTTCGTTGGGCAAAATGAACAAACAACTGTGGAATGTCTGGCCACAAGCCTCAATCCTGAGGCAACATTAACCTATCAATGGGCCCTTGATGGTGAAATATTACCGGAGTCGGAGGCTTGTATAATCTGGAGGGCCCCGGAAATTACCGGGACCTACAATTTATGCTGTAAGGTTAGTGATAATTACGGATACGAAGATACTCGTTGTATAAAAATATCAGTATTCAACTTAAATGAAAACAATCTACCATATATTACAGGTAATATTACAGGTGGTTTTCATTGTATCAAAGCGGGTGAATATTTCATTCTTACTGAACCTAATTTCAGGATCATAGCTCCTGAAACTGATAATTCACCGTTTTTCTTTTCCTGTAATGTAGGGGATGTGGGCCTCATAGATGATGATGTTTTTGTTTATTTATTTAAATCAGATTCCCCTGGATACTACCTAATACAAATTACAATATACAACATATTATCAGGCGCACTAACAAGTGAATTTCCCCTTCTTGTAAAACCCTGGTGGGCAAGGTAACAAACTGAGCCTGGTGGTAATGACTTAAAACTTCTGACAATTTTTTTTATTATATGTTTTCCTTATATAGATGTATCACCATTACCTACGGCAGCTACGGCAAAGACATCATTAATAAAGCAATAGTACAGCTCCCATTCAATATAATAATGGCTTCCAGGCCATCTAAAGCTCATATTAATGATTTCCGCCCCATGGGTCCTGGCATAATACAAACCATCGCTGACATTATATTCACCTCCTATTGTTCCTTGCGAATTATCCACCTTTACAGGCATAATATCACAATGCCAGCCTACACCGGGTACACCGTCAGACAAACCAATAGTGGTGCGTAAAAATTCAAGGAGACTTTCATAAGCGCAGTGACAGAGTTTGGTAAGCAATTTTCGGTGCTTAAAATATACACGCAGAATAATAGGAAGGCTAAACACAT
>DAOURK010000131.1 GCA_030625085.1 Pseudomonadota bacterium | reverse complement strand
AAATCCTCAATTTTAAAAGGATTGCGACAATAAAAAATAATAATTAATTATCTGAAAAATTTTTAGGAAGAAAGCAAAATGAAACTCAAAGGCATTAAAAGTATTATTTACCGACTTTGGTGGTTTTTTTGGCAAGGAGGTCTCCATGCGTCTGCCTGAGAGTTTAAGTGGGCATCAAAGCCATGGGGTCCTTAAAAAAGGGTGCCATGGCTTTTTTATTTCCAGCCCATATTGTTTCGGCATATTTTCAAGGGAATTTTGTTATAATTGATGGTCTCGTAAAAAGTCCAAAATGAGGATATATATACAACATAACTTGTTTTTTTAAGGATATTTTGTTGGAAAAGGTGTGAACAAAGGATGATCTATTACCCAGATAAAAAGGAGTTTCGAAAAATTGCTCAGCAGGGCAATTTAATCCCTGTCTACCGAGAGATCTGCGATGATTTGGAGACCCCGGTTTCAGCTTTTAAAAAAATCGATAGCGGCCAATCTTTTCTCTTAGAAAGTGTTGAAGGGGGAGAAAAGATCGCTCGCTACTCCTTTTTAGGGTCTGATCCGGTAATGGTTGTCTCCAGCCATAATGGAAAAGTCAGGATTCAGGAAGGCCTTCAAACACGAACCATAAATGCGTCCCAAAACCCTTTGCATGTTGTGAAAGAAATATTGGCCAAATACCATTATGTCCCGGTGGAAGGATTGCCGCGGTTTTTTGGGGGTATGGTTGGATATATGGGATATGATCTTGTTCGGTATTTTGAACCTATACCGGAGAAGAACCCGGATGATCTAAAATTGCCGGAGTTATTATTTTTTTTAGTCGACACCTTTCTTATTTTTGATCATCTTGCACATACGATTAAGATTATTTCCAATGCCTTCATTGAGGGCTCCGCGGAACAAGCTTATGATCGGGCTGTAGAAAAAATTGATCAGTTATACCAAAAATTACACGCGCCGGTCGAATTTTCCCGTATTCTGAATGCGGATATTATGGATCGGGGATCTGTACCCGCTGGGAGTGCGCAAAACCAAGTAGATATTATTTCAAATTATACTGTCGCAGAGTTTGAGGGATGTGTTAAAAAGGCAAAAAAATATATTACTGAAGGTGATGTTATTCAAGTGGTCTTGTCCCAGCGATTATCAAGCGAGATTTCGTGCAGTTCTTTTGATCTTTACCGGGCGCTTCGCTTACTTAATCCATCTCCCTATATGTATTATCTTAAATATGAAGACATGAAAATTGTGGGCGCCTCCCCTGAAATTTTGGTTCGGGTCGTAGATGGTATAGCCGAAGAGAGGCCTATTGCCGGTACCCGAAAACGGGGAAGCACAGAGGAGGAGGATCAGTTTTTGGCTGAAGATCTTTTAGCTGACCCTAAAGAGAGGGCAGAGCACATTATGTTGCTGGATTTGGGCAGGAATGATCTAGGCCGGGTTTGCCGGCCCGGTACAGTTCAGGTGACCGAACAAATGGTGATCGAAAAATATTCCCATGTTATGCACATTGTTTCTAACGTTAAGGGAATATTGAAGGACGATCTGGATTGCTTTGATGTGCTTCAAGCTTGTTTCCCTGCCGGGACCGTGTCCGGGGCTCCCAAGGTTCGGGCCATGCAAATTATCGAGGAATTGGAACCGGTCAGAAGGGGACCTTATGCCGGAGCAGTTGGTTATTTCGGCTTCTCTGGGAACATGGACACCTGTATTACCATTAGAACCATTGTCATTAAAGGGAAAACCGCTTATATCCAAGCCGGCGCAGGTATTGTAGCAGATTCTGACCCACAGATGGAATATCAGGAAACACTCAACAAAGCGAGGGCTTTGATTGAGGCCATTAGGAAGGTTCAATATGAGTAGTCCGAAGGTTTTGATGATAGACAATTATGATTCCTTTACCTACAACATCGTCCAATATCTTGGAGAACTGGGAGCAGAGGTTACGGTCTTTCGTAATGACCAAGTCACCCTAGATCAGATTAGTAGGCTTTCTCCTGAAAAGATAGTCATTTCCCCTGGGCCGTGTACACCACTTCAAGCGGGAATCTCCAATGACGTAATCAAAAGCTTTGGTACTTTTATTCCTACTCTTGGGGTTTGCCTTGGGCATCAATGTGTGGCCTATTGCTATGGAGGCGAGGTAGTCCGGGCTGGCAGGTTAATGCACGGCAAAACGTCTATGATATATCATCAAGGGCATGGATTGTTTAAAGGTCTGAGTAATCCTTTTGTGGCTACCCGCTATCACTCCTTGATTGTGAAAGCAGAAACCTTACCCTCTTGTTTGGAAATAACAGCCAGAACGAAAGAAGAAGAAATAATGGGCGTTCGCCATAAAGAATACCCAATCGAGGGGATTCAGTTTCATCCGGAGTCTATTTTGACTAAAGAGGGGAAATTACTGTTAGCCAATTTTTTAAAAGCTTAAATAAACGCACATGAACGAATTGTTCACCCTCGAAGGTGAAAATCTTGATTTATTCAGTAAAGTCTATTTTTCAAAATACATTTTCATGGTAAACATTCATGCCTCTTTGAGGCACCACGAATTATGAAAATTATATTTTTCAAAGTATTATATGGTTATTTTCGAAACAAAAAAAAGTTTCAATATATGTATAACCCGGAGGTTAAGAACCAGTTTGGGGTTTAAGAAAAAGGAGAAAAAGCCGTTATGATCAAGGAAGCCATTGGCAAAGTAGTGCTGGGAGAGGACCTTTCGCGTCGTGAAGCAGAAGAAACCATGCGGTGCATTATGGAGGGGATAGCTACCGACGCTCAAATTGCCAGTTTTATTACAGCCTTACGAATAAAAGGGGAAACAGTAGAGGAAATTACCGGATTTACGAAAATTATGCGTGAAAAGGCTGGTAAGGTTGCTATAGGAGCGGCTGTAATTGATACGTGTGGAACCGGAGGGGATCAATCCAATACCTTTAATATTTCTACAGCAGCGGCCTTGGTGTCTGCCGGTGCGGGGGCTATAGTGGCCAAGCACGGGAATCGATCAGTATCAAGCAAATGTGGAAGTGCAGATTGTTTATCAGCTTTGGGGATTGATATTATGGTGGACCCCTTGATAGTGGAAAAGTCTCTGCAAGAGGTAGGGATTGCTTTTTTCTTTGCTCCCCTATGGCATAAGTCCATGAAATACGCCATTGGTCCGCGAAAAGAAATTGGGATTAGAACGGTATTTAATATTCTCGGTCCACTCACCAATCCTGCCGGGGCGCAGCGCCAATTATTAGGTGTTTACGATGGGGCATTGACCAATCCTTTAGCCAATGTTTTAAAAAATTTAGGCAGCACACAGGCTATGGTTGTTCATGGTATGGATGGTCTTGATGAAATTACCACTACCAGCAAGACTAAGATTTCAGAATTGAAGAAGGGTACAGTTACCGATTATGAATTAAATCCACAAGATCTCGGGTTTTCTTTAGCTGAAAAAAAGGACTTGCTTGGTGGTACGGTTGAAGAGAATGCTGGATTGATATTAAATATATTAAAGGGAGAAAAAGGGCCGGCCAGAGATATTGTTTTACTCAATGCCGGAGCTGCGCTTTATATTTATGGTAAAGCTTCAGATATTGCTAAAGGGATTGAGTTGGCGGCACAATCTATTGATACGGGTGCTGCTATGGGGAAACTCGATTCATTGCGGGATTACGCCAAAAAAAATTCCTGAAGGAAGAGGAGTTAAGATCTGAATAAGCAAAAAGAAATTGGGAGCAATGAAAGTGTATTAAAGCGAATTTTGGCTTATAAAAAGGAAGAGGTAGCCAAAAAAAAATTACATGAAAACCTCAAGGTACTCCAGGGAAAAGCTAAAAACTTATCACCTGTTCGAGATTTTCAAAGGGCTTTGCAAGAGCCGAAAGAAATTTCCATCATTGCCGAAATCAAAAAAGCCTCTCCCTCTCGGGGTGTCATCCGCCAAAATTTTGACCCGCTTCAAATTGCTCAATGTTATGAGCAAAATGGAGCTGCGGCTATATCCGTCCTGACTGACCTAAAATTTTTCCAAGGCCGATTGCAGTATCTTAGCAATGTTCGGGATGTTAGTTGCCTCCCTTTGCTTCGTAAGGACTTTATTATTGATATATATCAGATTTATGAGGCTCGCCTGGCCGGAGCGGATGCTGTTTTATTAATTGCTGACGCCCTCTCAAAGGAAGAATTATCAGATTTTTATTCTGTAGCTTCAGATCTTGGTCTTTCAGTCCTCTTAGAGGTACATGATCAAGAGGGGTTAGAGAAGGCCCTTTTGGTAAAAAATCCTATCATTGGCATCAATAATCGTGATTTAAAAACCTTTCGAGTTG
Organism: Pseudomonadota bacterium; assembly: GCA_030625085.1. Classification (GTDB taxonomy): domain Bacteria; phylum SZUA-182; class SZUA-182; order DTGQ01; family DTGQ01; genus DAOURK01. The sequence continues at coordinate 9,683 of DAOURK010000131.1, read as the reverse complement.
ATTTGGCTGTCACAGCTCAATTAATCTCACAGATTCCTTCAGATCGAGTAATTGTGAGTGAAAGCGGTATTCATAGTCATCAGCAACTCAGGTGGTTGCAAGACCTTGGGGTTGATGCAGTATTAGTCGGGGGCGCTTTCATGGCCGAAGAAGATATCAGTAAGGCTTTTCAGAAATTGCGGGGGAAATTGGGTGAGTGAGGAATTGAAGCAAAGATACAGAGTCAGGGTAAAGGTTTGCGGCATCACTCAGTTGGAAGATGCCTTAAAGGCAGTAGAATTAGGGGCTGATGCCCTGGGATTTATCTTTGCCCAAAGCCCTCGGAGGATTAGCCCCGAGGCGGCTAAAACCATTATTGATTTTCTTCCCCCCTGGGTGAGCTGTGTAGGGGTTTTTGTTGATGAAGATATAGGAGGGGTTCGGCGGATTCAAGATTACTGCTCCTTGGATTATCTTCAATTTCATGGCCATGAAGAGCCGGCTTACTGCCAACAGTTTCCCCATCGGGGAATTAAGGCCTTTCGTATTCAAAAAGAAAAGGATCTGAGCTTACTGGCTGATTATTCATGCCCTGCCTATTTATTGGATACCTTTGTCAAAGATCAAATAGGGGGCACGGGTAAAACCTTTGATTGGCGATTAGCGAAACTGGCTAAAGCCTATGGTCGAATTATTCTTTCAGGGGGATTGACTCCGGATAATGTAGGGCAGGCTATCCAGTTTGTTCATCCTTATGCAGTAGATGCTAGTAGCGGCCTGGAAATACATCCGGGCAAAAAAGATCACCTCAAGCTTTCCTCATTTTTTGATTCTGTGTCTTCTGCCTGGGATGGTAATTGCTCTTCTTCGACATCAAAGGGCTGAAGAGATTTTTCTCCTTTTTCGTTTTTCATGAGGACCTGAATTTTTTTCTCTGATTTGGTCAGCTTTTTAGTGCATATATGGGTAAGTTTAATACCTTCTTCAAAAATTTTCAGAGAATCATCTAATCCTAAAGATCCTTCCTCTAATTGATGTACAATTTGCTCCAGGCGGTCTAAAGCTTCTTCAAATTTCATTTCTGGCATGACTTTTTACCTCAGCAATAATTTCTCCATGAAATAGTTTAATGTTTATTAAATCTCTTGGCCCAAGACTTTTGGCATCTGTTATGATTTGAAGATGAGGTAACTTTTGACAGATACTGTATCCTCGCTTCAAGACAGCCAAGGGGCTCAAGGTGTCAAGTTTTCCCGCCAGCATATATAGCCTGGCTCTCTGATCTTTTAAATCTCCCTGTTTTTGCTGATAGAGTTTTCCCTGGATATTAATTATTTTTTGTTGGTAATTGTGAATTAGGGCAAGGGGAGTGAGACGATAAATGGTATCAATCAGGTGTTGGGTTTTCTCTTTTTCTCTGGAAAATTTATACACGGTGGCTTGCTGCAATCGTAATTCCAGATTATCGACCGATTGTTGATAACCTTGAATGAATCGTTCCGGGTGCAGTAAAACCCGGCTTTGACTGTATTTTTCGAGCCGGTGGGAAAGGAGTTCCATTTTATGTTGTGCAATTTGGTATAATTTTTTTTGAGTACCTAGGATTTGATCGAGGAGATTTTGCTTATCTTTAACTACTAATTCTGCGGCGGCTGAAGGAGTTGGTGCGCGCAGATCAGCCACAAAGTCAGCAATAGTAAAATCAATTTCATGGCCTACTGCAGAGATAACAGGGAGTTGAGATTTGAAGATTGCCCTGGCTACGATTTCTTCATTGAAAGCCCACAGATCTTCAATAGAACCTCCACCCCGCCCAACAATCAAAACATCAATATGAGGCAATTGGTTGAATTCATAAATGGCGCGGGCAATCTCTGCGGGCGCTTCTTCGCCTTGCACCCTAACAGGATTGATTATAATTGAAACATTAGCAAACCGTCGGTGAATGACCTTCAACATGTCATGAATGGCGGCCCCGGTAGGGGAAGTGACAATACCGATGGTTTGTGGGTAAGGGGGGATAGGCTTTTTGGCCTCAGGGGCAAATAGCCCTTCGGCCAGAAGTTTTGCTTTTAGTTGTTCAAAAGCGATTTGAAGAGCTCCCGTGCCTCGTGGTTCTATCTGGTCAACCAGGATTTGGTATTCTCCACGGGCTTCATAAACGCTGATTCTCCCTCGCACCAGGACCTTCATTCCATCTTGAGGTTGAAAGGTAAAAAAGCGATTTTTAAATCGGAAAGATACAGCTCGTATCTGGCTGGTTGAATCTTTCAGAACGAAATAAATGTGACCGGAGGAGGGTGTCTTTAGATTGGAAATCTCACCCTCAAGCCAGAGATCCTGGAAACTGGCTTCCAAATTATTTCGGATAAGAGCAGTGATTTGAGAGATAGAATAAATTGTGTAATTTTTAGTCATAGTTCCTATTATTCTAATGGAGGCTTTTCCATATTGTCAAGAAGAGAAATTTCCCTTGATAAAACAGTCTGCTGTCATTATAATAAAACGACTTATTGTCCTAATCTAATAATTGGATAGGATAGTAAAATTTTTGCTCATAATATTTTGATCTAAAAAGAGTTTTATTATTTTTTTGGTTTATGGTTCCCCCAAAGAGGGGAGGAATATTTAAAAATATTTATTATCAAATATTATCAAAAATAGATTTGAAAGGGCTGTAAAATATGGTTTCTCTGGCGGATATGAAGGTAAATGAGGCAGGAATTATTAGAAAGTTAGGCGGCGGAGAACAATTTCAGGCTAAGGTGCATTCCTTAAATGTTCGAGTCGGGAAAAAAATAAAAAAAATCAGTAAATTAATCTTAAAAGGCCCTGTGGTGGTTGAAGTGGATAATACACATGTAGCTATTGGCTTGGGTATGGCCCGCAAGGTATTTGTGGAGGTAAGTGATGAAGATTCTTCTCATGGGCAATCCAAACGTAGGTAAGAGCGTTATTTTTTCTCGTCTTACTGGCGCCCATGTAATATCCTCAAATTATCCCGGCACAACGGTGGGATTTACGAAAGGCCGGATTTGGATAGAAGGCAAAGAGGCCGAATTAATTGATGTCCCTGGTCTTTATCGCTTGGAGCCTTTTTCCAAAGCGGAAGAAGTGGCGGCAAAGATGCTTAAACAGGGAAATATTGTTATTAATATTTTAGACGCCACTAATCTGGAAAGAAGCCTTTATTTGACTATGCAGTTGTTGGAGCAAGGGCTTCCCATGATTGTTGTTTTGAATATGTGGGATGATGTCAAACATAAAGGGATTCACCTTGATTTAGAAAAATTGCAATCATTTTTACAAGTTCCGGTTATTCCTACAGTGGCTGTTACGGGAGAAGGGATTAAGGATCTGGTAACTCATATCAATAAGGTTAAGCCTTATAAAATTCATCATCATACGGATGAAGAGCGATGGGCAGATATTGGGAAAATTATCAAAGAAGCTCAAACAATCACCCATCGACATCATACTTTTTTAGAAAAGTTGGGAGACGCCAGTATTCATCCCTATACGGGGCTGCCTATCGCCTTTGTAATTCTCCTTTTATGTTTTTTAATAATTCGGTTTTTTGGAGAATCCTTAATTGAGTATATAATGAACCCTTTTTTTTATCGGGTTTATGGTCCCCTGATTATAAAATTGGTGAAAATTCCTTTCCCCTCCGGGATAATACATAATATTTTAATTGGAGACACAGCCAATTTTATTGAATCTTTAGGGCTTTTGACCACCGGGCTATATGTTCCTTTTGGTATGGTTCTCCCTTACGTGTTTCCCTTTTATTTAGTTTTGAGCGTTTTGGAAGATTTTGGCTATCTTCCTCGTTTAGCGGTTTTAATGGATAATCTTATGCACCATGTGGGATTGCATGGTTTTGCAGTTATTTCTATTATTTTAGGCCTTGGGTGTAATGTCCCCGGCGCTCTTTCGACCCGAATTCTGGAGACGAGAAGAGAAAAATTTATTGCATCAACTCTGTTATGCATTTCTGTCCCTTGTATGGCGCAGACTGCGGTGATCATAGGTCTGGTGGGAAAATACGGTATGGCCTATGTCTTTTTAGTGTATGGAATATTGATGAGTATCGGGATACTTGTGGGCATGATTCTTGATCGAATCTTGAAGGGAGCCAGTCCGGAAATTTTTATGGAGATTCCTCCCTATCATATTCCTCATTTAAAAACCCTGTGTAAAAAATTGTGGATGCGCATTAAGGAATTTTTAGATGAAGCTGTGCCCTTGGTATTACTTGGGGTATTAATTATTAATATCCTTAATATCCTGGGGTTGATGGACTTTCTTGGCATATTAGCAGGGCCGATCGTGACTCGAATTTGGGGACTTCCCCCACAGGTAATCCCAGCTATGTTAATCGGCTTTTTACGCAAAGATGTGGCTGTGGGAATGCTTGCACCCTTGCACCTTTCTGTAAAACAACTGGTTACAGCTTCTACCGTGCTTACGGTTTATTTCCCATGTGTAGCAACCTTTTTCGTTTTGTTAAAAGAATTAGGGGTTAAGGATATGGCGAAAGTAGCGGTAATTATGATGATTGTGGCCATTACAATAGGCGGTGTAATTAATGTACTCTGGGTATAAGAAGGTTAAATTTTAAATGACCTCATATTCATATACCTGTTGTATGTGAATATTTAGTATTAGTTAAAAAAAATGGCTGCTTCTTTTTTTGCTTCCTCTGCGCTTGTGGATCGATGTACTAAATTATTGAGGGCCCTTTTTTCAGCAATGGATTGAGCCAGAGAATCATTACTTAAGCTTCTGATTGTACCTGGTCTTGCCTTGGCCGGATCAGTATCCCCTACCAAATCAATAAAGTCCTCAATAAAGTTTTTATTATAGAGATATTTTTCCTTTTCTTCTAATATGAAAACTTTGATGGGTCTATTTTTGAAGAATTTTAACAGCCTTCCATAGAAAAAGGCCCCTTTATGCATTTCATAAAGGCCCTCAATCTTTTTCATATCGGCGGGGTCAAAGATTTTTGAGTCCACAATCTTGGCTATTGCTTCTAACAAAGACATAATCTTATGTTCTATAGATAGACCATCAGGCTTAATCATAAAAAACATTCTTTGTTTTGCCAATTGGTATCCTCCTTATAACAAAATAACAAATAAATCGGGACTTCTGCAAAATACCCTTCAAGGCTCTAATAGCGAACTGTTAGCGATTTTAAATTTCATTATAAAACAAATTGTTAAAGATTTCTCTTTCCCATTCGAAATAACAAAACATCCCATTTTGCAGAATCTTTCACATAAATTCTAAAAACTTCATTGATTGAAGTAAAGAATATTTGTCGAGTGATTCTTTGACATGAATTAGATATTTTTAAGTCTATATTTGGCAATGATATGGCTAATTGGTTGAGAAGGTTCTTTACCGTCTCTATATGCGATAAGATCCATATAATCGATTTTCCAAACCAAATTCCCGGGGGCAACGATACATTTGCTACCCTTTACATAGGAAGACACAACTTGTGGACGTTTTTCAGCTAAGGTATTTGATAAGTAGTAGAAATGTTCTTTAGATTCCATATAAGGAAAAAGGCGGTGCTGCTTGGGAAAATCTCCAGGCTCAAACCAAAGTTTTATTTCACGTTCTGCCTCTTGGGGAGTTCCTGAAGCATGAACGGCATTATCGATTAATTCTTCTTGATTTACTGAATAATCAGTATAGCTGAGTTGAGACCTTAAGGTGATTATCCCTTCTTTTTTGGCTAAGATTTTACAATCTTTAGGTTTGGTAGGCCCAAAATATTGTTTGATTTTTTCAACTATCTCAGGACCTTGATAGACAATGGACATTACCCTTCTTTTTTCCGGTTGATCGGGGTAATGGAGTTCACCCATAATATAATTTATCGTATTCTCAAAGAAGGGTTTCCCTTTAATATTGGCATAATGTGCCTCCGCTAACTGCCTGCTTACTCGGACCACCTTTGAAGCGGCGATTATCGGATTAAGAATAGCAGATACCCGCTCGATGATGAATCCGGTTAAGGAATAAAGAAGGGCATCAGGTTTAATTAATACGAGAGTTTGTTGAATATTTTTTTCTTTCACCTTAAAAATTACCCCCAATTAATTTTCCCCCACCAAGGGAGATGGATTGACGTTTTTTTCATGCTGCTTGCTGTCAAATGTTTGAAATGAGTTTTTTATTCCAAAAATAACCATATAACACTTTGAAAAAATAAGATTTTTATAATTTGTAGTGGCTTAGATAGCCATACAAAGAACCCTCGCAATAATGACCACCAGTGAATATTTATTTTGAGAATCCTTTTTTTTTGATAATAGCATATCATCTAATTTTAGCATAAATAGACCGAATTACCATTTGGTTAATCTTCATTCTGTGGCTAAAACCTGAATCATTTCTCGTACAGATTCACTTGATTTTTCAAAAGCTTCTTTTTCAGCACTGTTCAAATCCAGTTGCACGATCTCTTTAAGGCCCTGCGAGCATAATTTTACAGGTACGCCGATAAAAAGATCCCTTTGGCCATATTCTCCCTGAAGAAAAACCGAACAGGGTAAAATTTTTTTCTTATCATAAAGAAGGCAACTCAACATTTCCACAACAGCCGCGGCTGGAGCAAAGTAGGCGCTTCCGGTTTGGAGTAATTTTACAATCTCGGCCCCCCCCCGGACAGTTTGGGTGACTAAGCTTTCAATTGTTTCTTGAGAGAGTATATTTGAAAGTGATTGTCCATAAATAGTAGAGTGTCGTGGCAAAGGGACCATTAAATTTCCGTGCATACCAATTACCAGAGCAAAAACCTGATCAGGTGAGGTATTGGTTGCTTTGGTGATTGCAGAAGCAAAGCGACCACTGTCTAGTATGCCACCCATACCCAAAATCCGGTCAGATGGGATCTTACTGACTTTATGAAGCAGGTAAGTCATTACGTCCATAGGGTTAGTGACATTGATAATAATGGCTTCAGGAGCAAAAGCAGCTATTTTTTTGGCAATATCCCTGATGACCCTGCCATTGGTTTTGATTAAGTCTTCTCGACTCATACCGGGTTTGCGGGGAAAACCAGCGGTAATTACCACTATCTTTGAACCGGCAATTTGGGAGATATCTATGGTTCCGGTAATGCTGGCCTCTCGTTGGGAAATGGTTAGGGATTGCTGGATATCTAAGGCCTTGCCTTGAGCAATTCCTTCGGCTATATCGATCAGCGTAATATCACCCAGATCGAGCATTCCGCAGAGCTGCGCCGTGGTAGCACCAACATGTCCTGCCCCGATAATAGATATTTTTTTTCTCATCTTGTCTCCAGCGCTTCGATCACTGCCTCGGCAACATCGGTAGTGGAGGCGGCTTTTTGTTTATCCAGATCCGGCCGTAAGTCATAAGTGACTTTTTTCCCTTCCCTGATTACAGTGGCGATAGCTCTCTCAAGGCGATCGGCTGCTTCTTGCTCTTTTAAATATCTAAGCATCATCATCCCTGAGAGCATCATGGCCATTGGATTGATTTTATTCATGCCTTTATATTTAGGGGCGCTGCCGTGGGTTGGCTCGAAAACGGCTAGGCCGTCTCCAATGTTGGCTCCGGGGGCAACTCCCAATCCTCCCACCAGACCTGCTCCCAGATCGGAGATGATGTCACCATAGAGATTCGGTAGGACAAGTACATCATAGAGTTCCGGTTTTTGTACAAGTTGCATGCAGATGTTGTCAACAATACGATCTTCCATTTCGATATCAGGATATTGTTTTCCAACCTGGCGGGCTACTTTTAAAAAGAGACCGTCCGAATATTTTAGGATATTGGCTTTATGTATGATTGTTACCTTTTGACGATTATTATCCCTGGCATACTGAAAAGCGTAGTGAACAATTCGTTCAGTAGCCGAAACAGAGATAATTTTAAGGCTAATGCCTGTATCTTCACTTATAGTAACTTTTTTCATCTGATTGGCCATTTGGATGAGTTTTAAGGTATTTTCTTCTCCTTGTTTAAATTCAATTCCTGCATACAGGTCTTCAGTATTTTCCCGGATAATAACCAGATCAATATCCTGATATTTGGAGCGGACACCGGGATATGTTTTGCACGGTCGTACACAGGCATATAAATTGAGGGCTTTCCGTAATGCTACATTAACACTTCGAAACCCTTTCCCCACAGGAGTAGTAATGGGCCCTTTAATGGCAACTTTATTTTTGCGGATAGATTCTAATACCTTATCAGGTAAAGGATTGCCATTATATTGGTCCATCACATCTGATCCGGCATGAACAGTTTCCCATTCAATGGAAACACCTGTTGCCTCCAAGGCCATTTTGGTAGCTCGACTAATCTCCGGACCAATGCCGTCTCCCGGGATTAAGGTAACCTTATGCTTCATTAACAAACTCCTTTATGTTAAAGATTTTTTTCTTTTTTTGCTTGTTGTTTTTTTCGATAGACTATTTTACTACCTATAATACTTATTTCATAGAGAACAAGCAACGGTAAGGCCATAAGAACTTGAGTAACAACATCCGGAGGGGTTAAAATTGCAGATGTAATAAAAATGATCAGAATAGCATATTTTCGATTTTTGGAAAGTATGGTAGGCCGAAGTATCCCAATTTTCGTAAAGAAAATAGTTATTACAGGTAGTTCAAACACAATTCCAAAAGCAAGCATTATTCTGCTGTAGAAACTGAAATATTGACTAATCGATAATGTTGCTTTAGCTCCGGCAGCCTTAAAGGTCAATAAGAATGGTAGCCCGATCGGTAAGATAACAAAATGACTAAATACAAGACCCAAGAAGAAAAACATGGAGGCGAAAATAACAAAAGGAATGGTGTGTTTTTTTTCCTTTTGTAGGAGCCCGGGGGAGATAAAGCCCCAGATTTGGTAAAAGATGAGGGGAGCGCTCAAAAGGAGAGCAACAAAAAAGGCCATCTTCATATGGGTAAAAAAAGCTTCTGTCGGAGAGAGAAAGATTAATTCTTGGTCCTGAATAGGGTATTTAATAATGAGAAGGATTTTTTCTGAAAAGATAAAGGCAATGATAAAAAATACGGCTAACAGACTTAAAACAATAATCAAACGCCATCGAAGTTCTTCGAGGTGAGAGGTAATGGGAAGTTCCTCATCAAAGGAGATTTTTCTTTTCTTCATCCTCGCTCAGGTTTCCTTTTTCTTCAGATTTTTCTGTCTTATTTGTCTCTGTGGTAGCCGTTTCAGTAGTTTTACTTTCTTCTTGTTGAGGGCGTATTTCTATTAATTTTTGTCTTTCTTTATCAATATGAATTTCTGCATTTACCGAATCTTTTAAATCATCTGCAGCTTTTTTAAATTCAGTAAATCCTTTACCAAGCATTTTGGCTAATTCAGGTAGTTTATGGGGACCAACAATAATCAGCGCAATGACAAGAATGATGAGAATTTCTCCAGTCCCAATACCAAAAAATCCCATTTGTACCTCCGTATTGAATTTGACTTTATTCTATCTAAAGAAAACCTTCCTTTATTCTAGTTTAAAATCCAATAAGTTGTCAAGTCTTGTTCATGGATGTTCTGGGTTTTCGATATAAGGGATTTTTTAAATTTGTAAAGCCTTAGTAAATGTAGTCCCAGAAAGGCGAAATTTTTTTCATAGCTCCTTTAAATTTAATAAGTTAGCCTATGGCTTGGAGGTCATTGTTTCTAATGAC
>DAOURK010000232.1 GCA_030625085.1 Pseudomonadota bacterium | reverse complement strand
CACACAAGAGCCTGATTGAAATTATATCTTATGTTGGATAAAGAATGCGATGTGATTCTATAGGGTGGGTTTGTTTATTTTCGCTAAAGGTGGGTTATCTCCAAATCAACAAGGGGGGTTACGTCCCAGTCGGCCGTGACGGATCACCGGCCGGAAATATCCATACTTTTTCTCATACTTTTCCTCATAGTGTTTCTCAAAATCATCGTAATGAAAGAATTGGGAAAGGGGGCTATGGGGGTTGTTTACCAAGCCCATGACCCGCATATTGATCGATTGTTTGCCTTAAAAGTCTTATATCCGGACCTGGGCAATAATAAGGATTTTGTTAAACGATTCCTCAAGGAAGCCAAAGCTATCGGACGATTTTCTCATCCCAATATTGCCAAAGTCTATGATGTGGGACAAGCTAATGAAACAATCTATATCGCCATGGAATATTTGGAGGGAGAACCCTTACCTAAGTTCACCGAAAAAAAAAGACTGGGCCTTGAAGAAATAACCGACCTGGGCGTTCACGCAGCTTTGGCCCTTAATTATGCTCACCAAAAAGGAACCGTCCATGGGAACATTAAACCAGGCAATATTTTTATCCAGCCAGACGGCAGAATCAAAATCACTGATTTTGGTATTGCCTATAATGAAAGTCTTTCCGCGCATCAAAAAACACAGGATAAAAAAACCCTGGGCAGCCTCGCTTATATATCTCCCGAACAGGTTATAGGTCAATCGGTGGATGGACGCACTGATCTTTATTCTCTCGGGGGTCTCCTCTATGAACTGTGCACCGGCCTCAGACCCTTTCAAGGTGAAGATTTGGCCGCTCTCTTCAGAGCGATTACTCAAGATAACCTTACTGAGCCCAAAATAGTGAACCCAGCCATTCCGCACGCCTTATCACAGACTATCATGAAATGCTTAAATAAGCAGCCGGATAAACGCTTTCAAAGGGGCAGAGCCTTGGCCAAGGATTTAAAAGCCTGTCTTAAAAAAAGAAAATGGATCCTCTCCCGCCGGCAGTGGAAATGATTCCATCCACTAACCGGTAATGGAATCAAATGTAAACCCGAATATGCTGCTGTTCAATTTGGTATCGTTTGATTTTTTTATGTAACCCCTGTCTGGTGCTCCCCAATAAATTGGCTGCCTTATTTTTATTGCCCTCAGCTCGCTATGACCGAAGACATTTATACCAGTTCCAAATACCACGTTATTTATGATGAAGAAATTTTGATAGATGGAAATTCATATTATAAACTCATGTATCAATATCTTGACTTAGGGAACCTGAGCTTTATTTCCGATCCACGAGGCATTCGGGATTCTTAAAAATACAGTGCGATGGGTAGCCCATTTTGATAATCCCAAATCGTGGAATTCTCGTCAAACAAATGTATTCTGGGGCTTAAGACAGCAGGATATTACCAAAGGCGACATTGTCTTTGATAGAATACCCTATCAAATTGGGCCAAGCTATTTGCTTGCAGTGGAAAAGCCATCACTGAATTCTTTCAGGTAATATATGAGCTTAGGTCGGCTTATATGCTGTATCTAATGTGCGCGACCATTAATTAAGGTTTTCTAATGTAAGCGGCCATAATTGATGTTTTTCCAAGGCAGGAAGCCGAAAACAAAAGCCCTGCACCATCTAATTTAAGTGCAGGGCTTTTATTTTAAGTGAAACTTGTTTTTATTTCTTAAACTTTTTTCTGCTGAATCCCGCAATCCCTATTAGACCAAAGCCCAAAAGAAGCAATGTGCCCGGTTCAGGAATCGGCGTGGGAGCATCGGCGTCATGAGAGAAAGGAGCAAATGTTTCCTTACCGTCTTTCGTTCCCGTCAGGTCCATGTGCACCCAGAAAAAACCTTCATATTCTATTGTATAATACTGAAGGTCTCCTTTTTTGGAATCACCTGGATTCTCCGGGGTATAATATTCATCGTAATTATAGACGAGATCTGGTTCGGCTTTGGCAATCTCAAGGTTGGGTAAATGATATCCCCAGTATCGAGTGTATTCGTTATAGACACCATGGGGTTGAGTCACTGCATCAGGCTGACCCACCCCAGCGATATATGGTTCGATAATATCTAATCCCATAGGGTGGTTAGGATCTTCCCTAACTGTGATCTTACTGTCCTGATTGGCATAGGGATCATCTCCCTGCACTGCGATCCAGAGGGTTACGTCCTCAATAACTTCCGCATCATTCTCATTTTTCCGTGCTCCAGCCACCACTAACTCAAATGGATTAGCAAAGGTAAACCAGCTCTCAGTGACGCTTACCCCGGCGATTGTTGTATCTCCTAGATATTCTGCCCCCGGTAAATAAAGCTGAAGGGCTGGAGTTGCGCTTGCTTGACCTGCCAAAATGAACATCAACGCCATGCTGATAATACAAAATATGATGCCGGTTTTGAATTGCTTTTTCATGATAAATGCTTCTCTCGCTTTCCTAATAATAGTTTCACTGAAAAATTTGGGTTTACCATTTCTCAATTTAATAACCTTATTATCTGATGCCGCAAAATATGTGCCGATATATATATAATCTATTGCGAGAGGGTAAATATGGGATAATCTCTTGATTTTACAAGACATAAATTTTTTCAGGAATCAAAAAAATTATATTTTTCAAATATTCCACGCTAAATATTATGCTAAATTATGTAGCTTTTTCCTACACTAATATATACCCCTATCTAAAATTAGCTAATATTTACAATAAATCAATACGATAACCCAATTCCTGAAAATGTACAAATTTCCGACACAATTTATTTATTAACAAAGGCATACATTTCGTCTCAATTTATTCCGCGGCTCAATTTAGCCCCCTCACCAAATAAATCATCAACTCTATTCAACCGCGATGGATCAAAAAGGACACAGATGAAATACCCCTCAACCATCTTATAAAATTTTTAATAACAATTTCTCAATCAATCTGCCGGCAATAGCAACGCAGAGCTTATAATTATGACTGCTATTTCTTCTGCCGCATCTTGATTATTCTCCATTCTGCTGTTTATACTGAATAGAGAACTACATTTATCCCTGCCCACTAGCCTTTTGGATTGGTGGGCTTTGCTTTAAGTAAAAATTCCGGCAGGAAACAAAATAATCATCAGTTCCATGGAATGAAACCTGATAATACAGATCTTCCTAAAAGGTGATAACTTTTCAATTCAAATTCCGTCTGGTATAGTAAATAATATCTAAGCATTACATTTATGAAGAATGGGATTAACTGATCAAACCGAGGATAGATGGTAAACCAAAGACTTAACAAATGAGTCAAGTTTTTAGGTTAAATGATTCTGAATATCCTTTATCGTGAAAAGCTTTTCCAGGATAGCCATGACAATATTAAGTAAATAAAAAAAATGAATAGTAAAAGCACGATACTCTTTTTGATATTAATATTTTTGATTTCGGTAACCAGGCCTGCATTAGGACAAGGCCGGCAAGCAATGCCCTTTATGCAACCAATGGCCGGCAATATCAACACCTCTTTCAATATAGCGCCAAGTGGGCTTTTAAACATGCCAGTGGCAGGAATACCTATGTCGGCCTCAGCGCTTAATCCCATACAACCGCCAGCAATGCCAATAATTGATAGGAATTTGCTTTTTTACTATCCAAATTGATAGATCGAGATTGATAGGAATTTGCTTTTTTACTATCCAATAGTAATAGCGCAAAATTCAGAAAAATACAAATATTTTTTCATTTTCAAGGATTGATTTGCCTTTTTATGTTGGGATTGTTAAAAATTTTGTAAGGAATATGCATCTGC
>DAOURK010000129.1 GCA_030625085.1 Pseudomonadota bacterium | reverse complement strand
ACGTAATTTTATGCTTAAATCATGAGGATTTAGATCTACTTATACTCGGACAGGCTGAATTATACAAAACTGCCATTATTTGAAGAACCTTATTAGAGAAGTACTTGCGGATTTTCCAACTGAATTTTTTTATTATAGGGCGTAACCTATTCCTTTGGGTATGCCTGTTTTACGAGAATCATTTATGAAAAAAAATGAGAATACCATTTGTTTCAAATTTGAAACTAATCATTTTTTTTAGTGAGATATGAGATATGAGATATGAGATATGAGGATTTCTAATAGTACCTTCCGGCTCATATTTTTATTTCTTATATAATTACAATTAGTAAACTCACCTCCCGTACGGCGCTGTCGCTTGCGCGGGAGGTTCGGCTCCGCGGTGGTGGCTTTAGACCACCACCTTGGCAAGGGGGATGCTGCGCCCCCCTTTGAACCCCCAGTATAAGGTTCCCCCACTGAAAGTGGGGGCTTATTAATTAGTCACTGCCTCTAATAACCATACATGAACCAGGAGGAATATTTTTGCTGTAAGTAATTACTCTATGCACAAAAAAAGGCCCGGATAATACCAAATATTTATCCGGGCCTTTTTTTATTATATTATCGATGATGCGCTATAAAATCCATTATCAATTCAATTATTATCCACTATAAACAATAATTTTTACGGAAGAGGAGGTAAAACCGGAATACCAGGTACCGATCCTACTGCCGGATAATAGAGATTATACGGAAAAGTACCCACCCCTGTTGCTGCAGGAGGTAAAATAGGAATACCCGGCACCGATCCTACTGCCGGATAATAGAGATTATAAACATTAGTTGGCGCCACAGCAGGAGTAAGTGAGGGAATAGAGGCCAAGAGAGAAAAAATACTTGTTGCGGCCACTGGATTAATAGTAGTCAGGGCGACCCTACTAAGTAAGGCAGAAAGTGTTAATGGATTAAGTGGACTAAGAATATTTATTGGACTAAAAATACTCGTGGGCGAAGAGATGATACTGCTTATGGCAGTTGCAGCTATTGGCGCTGTAGCAGTGATGGGAGCTAGAGGTAAAGGAGGTAAAACCGGTATACCGGGAGGAGCTCCGATTGCCGGGTAATACAGATTATAAGGTAACGTTAACCCCAGTGTTGGAAGTGGAGCAGGATATGGCAAAGTGATACTGGGTGTTCCATAAAGACTTATGGCGCTAGCCGGGTAATATAACCATTGAGCGCTTACATTTTTACTTCCAACTATTGGGAAAAGAATTGCGGCCATAAAAATGATTATGGCACAAGAATATAATACTTTGTTTTTTATACTTCTTTGCTTACACATTTGAACCTCTCTTTCAGATCTTAGCTGTACTAAAATCATTGGCAATGAAAACTTTAAATACCTAATAAAAATTATAAAAATGATTTATTTTAAAAAATCTTTAACACATCCCTCCTCTCTTTCTTATAATTAGATTAATGTTTATAAATTCTGAGCATCAGATCTGACGAATATCAAAAGGGAATATCAATAAGAACGGTCAATCTCTTAATTATCCGATTGTTTGAAAAGATGAAAATGTCTGAATTTAAGAGCCAGACCTTACAACCTTATAATTTATAGCCTTTTATTCCTAAATCACTCTGAAACAATATATAAAAGTAAAAATAATGGATACTCCTGCACTGCTAAAGTTTTAGGCTTATAATTGTTATACAATCTCAATCTTGGTAATTATGTATTAATACTAATTAGCATAATAAATGCCATGTATTAATTTCCCAATTATTCATATAGTTAAGGCCTAAAAGAGAGGATTTTTTATTATTTTTGTCCCATATTTGAAACAATAGGTGAGAAAATAACAATTAAGAAAAATTCTGGGGTCCATTTTTATTATATGCCGGGAAGGATAACAATAATGAAGGATAAACAGATATGATAATAAGACAATAACAGTCTTTTAAACGGCTTTGGTTGAGATAAAAAGAAACACTCTTTTATGTTTTTATTTTTTTTATTCCGTATTTTTTCATTTTACGCCATAAAGTAGTCCTACCCATACTCATCGTTTTAGCCGCTTTCGTCATATCCCATTGACAACTCTTTAACATATTCATAATAGCAGTTTTTTCAGCCGCCGCCATCGAATCCTGCACCGAACTCTCTTCCCCCTTGAGATGCTGAATATCCGACGAAAGATCTCGTGCCTTAATCTCAGAGCTTTGGCAGCGGATCATGGCGTATTCTAAGACATTTTCCAATTGGCGAATATTTCCCGGCCAATACTGTTCAATTAATAAATTCATGGCCTTTTGAGAAATACTATTGATCTGTTTGCCGATTTTGTTATTTATTATTTTAATAAAATGTTCAACCAAAAGAGGAATATCCCTTTTCCTCTCCCGCAATGGAGGCACAATAATCGGTACAACATTGAGACGATAATACAAATCCTCGCGAAATCTTCCTTCAGCTATTTCCTTGTCCAAATCCTTGTTTGTAGCGGCAACAATTCGAACATCAACCTTGACCCTCTTCTCTCCTCCTACCCGGACAATCTCACGTTCCTGCAAAACCCGAAGCAATTTAATTTGAGCATTAAGGCTGATATCACCTATTTCATCAAGGAAAATAGTCCCCCTTTGTGCTTGTTCAAACCTTCCCGGCCTATCTTTTATGGCGCCGGTAAAAGCGCCCTTAACATGCCCAAACAATTCACTTTCCAGTAAATGTTCGGACAATACCGAACAAGTGACCTCTATAAAAGGAAAATTACATCGCGGACTATTATTGTGAATGGCCTGAGCAATTAATTCCTTGCCTGTACCGCTTTCACCTTTCACCAGAACAGTGCTGTTATTCTGGGATACAATTTTAATCAGTTCATAAATCTCTTGCATATTTTTGGTTCTGCCGATAATATCATCAAACCTAGAGGCTTTTTTAAGCTTTTCCATTCGTTTTTGCTGATAATCCCGCAAATGATCCTCCAGCCTCTTACGCTCCGAAATATCACGGCCAATGCCCATAATTTCTATATCTTCCCCATTCTTGATTTGCAAGGGCGCCTCATTAATTTCCAGAAAAAAATGTTTGCCTCCTTTGGTCATAAATTCAGTCCAATAAGGCGCTACTATTTCTTTATTACACCATCGCCCGGGAGAATCCAAAAAACTATGATTCAGAGGGTTTGAACTGAGGATTTTCCCTGAAGGAAGATTTTTAAAAACATCAGGAGAATACCCTAAAATCTTTTCGACAGCATGACTGACAAAGGTAATTTCACCTTTACAGTTGCGGATAAAAATTAAATCGTTCGTAGCCTCTATTAAAGTATTTAATTTATCACGCTCTTGCTTAATTTTACGCTCAGCCTCCACTCTTTCTCGAATATCCCTTGCCACGCCCACTATTTCCATAGTTTGTTTTTTTTCATCCCAGGTGATTGCCCAGGAAAAACTTACCGGAATAGTCTCTCCTGTTTTGGTTATCATAGAACAGGAATACTCGGCAACCTTTCCTGTTTGAGCCATTGCTTTAGAATCTATCCCCTTTAGCGGATAAAACCCTTTAAACAGCAGACTAAATGGATTACCGATTAATTCTTCCCTTGTATACCCTAATACATTCAGGGTAGTTTGATTAACGAATTCAATAGAATGATCAGGAGAAACTATAATCAAAAGGTCATTAATGGTATTGATAATTCCATAAAAATAATTTTTTGAAACCAAAGTCCTTTTTAAATTTGCAGTCATGGTGTTAAAGGAATCAGACAAGATGATTAATTCTTGATGAGATTGCACATCTACAGTAGCATTAAGATTTCCGGAAGATACCTTATGGGTGGCCTGAATCAACTTATGAATCGGGGTAGTAATTCCTTTGCTGATGAGATGTCCTAAAAACAGGATCAATACGCTGCCGAGAAAAATTGACCACATCAAGATCGAAGCTACCTTTTTTAAACTGCGCTTTTTTATTTCTAAATTGGATATGAGCATAACAAATCCAACTATATCGCCCCTAAGATTCTTAAACGGGAAGGAATGAGAGAGATATTCAGTGTCAAAAATAAAAATATGTGCCGCCGATTCAGGTGGTGTCGAATTAGTCAAATAAAATTTTTCCTGTATTTCCTTAGGGAGGAAAAACTCTTCACCTTTAAAGGGAATAGCGCTGAATATGGCTTGATCATCTTTAAAAATAAGGGTCTGTAAACTGGTATGGCTGTTAATTCTTTCAAAAAAGCTATCATCCAGATGGCGGACAGCAGACATATAGCCGACAATTCGTTCATCAGCGCTATAGATAGGTGAAATGATTTTCAAAGCCAGACCATGAGTTGTTTTATCAATTCCAAAAATCTTGTCAGTCACTTTTCCCTGCTTAATCAGAGCTTGAAAGTCAGCCGGATTTTGCGGTTCATCCTTTAAAGATAAAGCTTGTTGGATAACCAATTCTCCTTGCAAATTAAAAAGAGCGATATAATCCAGATATAAATCATTTTTCAATATTTCAAAACGAGAGGGAAGAACCTTCTTGATTGTTTTTAAATCATGAGAAACATCCGATGAAATAGAATCAATAATCCATTGCAATCTTTGCAGCGGATTGCTCACTTCTTCTGCTATAAAACGATTCCAGAGGGTCTTCATCTGGGTATTTATATTTCGGCTGATAAATCGGTCCAATTCCCGGTCAATAAATTGGGTTTGCATACCGAAATAGGTTAAAAAAATAGAAATAAATACTAAGAGGAAAGGTATTAATATGCTGTTAAATATCTTGTTTGGCTTTTGATTCATTATGATTTATCGAAACCAATTTTTTCCTTGATTAGAGAAAATACCAACAAACAAAATAGAAAGGTAGCTAAGGTGCCAAAGGTCCCGCCTAAGACATGGGCTATATTTCGATTTTCAATGCCGGGAATAAGGTAATCCGGAATTGGAGCTTTATAGGGGATAATAATTTTTTGAGAACTTGCATACTGTTTTTCCAGAACCATTTTTTGCAGTCCGTGCGAAGACCTGGAAGCAAAAAGAGAAAAAACAGGGGTAATCAACAAAGCCAATCCCAGTAAGGCATAGGCTGCTTTGTTAGTCGCCTTTGAGGTTACTTTTTTATTATTATTAAGTATATCCGGGGCCAGAATATTTATCCCAACCATAATGAATACAGTCAGTAAACCCTCCGCCATGCCAAGCATGCCGTGCGTGCCAATCAGGGGACAGGTTAAGGAAAAATTAAAAACTCCGCTGATCGATAACATTCCACAGACTGCTAAACCGGTAACCAAAAGAGTAAACCAGGCCGAAAGAAAAGCGCTTATATAAAAGCCAAAGGGTTTCATTACCATATCTTTTAAAAGCGAATACAGATAATATCCCCCAAAGGTGCTTATAAAAACAATGGTTAATAAATTGGGGCCCAATGACATGACCCCTCCATCCTGAAAGAGAAAAACCTGAATGAGATGTATAATCGTCATAACCACCGAACCCAGATATGGCCCCAAGATAATGGCCGCCAAAACACCGCCCATTAGATGACAGGACGATCCCTGAGAAACTTCTATATTTGCCACCTGCAAAGCGAAACAAAATGCTCCTACACTACTTGCCAATAAGACTTCCTTGGAATTTATCCGCCTCCAGATTTTCTTCAGGCAATAAAAAAATAATCCTGCACATAGCAAATCCATAATTATGCTGAGGCTGTTGCTGTAAAATCCATCAGGCGCATGCAATGTTCTCAATCACCTCCTTTTGCTTACCCTTAAGTACTTATGAAGTTGCATATAGTAATTTTTACAAAATTATCAAATAAGTTCTATAGATTTTTAGAAAAATAATTTCACAGTCCATATTCAATCAAAAGTAGCGCAGGTCTTTAGCCCTGCGCTATAGAATTAAATTTAATATCTGAAACTCTATATACTTTACTTTATTTTACACAAATATCCTGATTTTGGACTGTTTACGAGGCAGTTACAATTATTGATTTGTCAAAATCTTTATGCCTCTGTCTTTGGCTGGGGAACCTTATGCCGGGGGGAGCGCATCATGCACAAGCAAAATGCCGTGAGCGATGTGCGTCTACTACATTCGCATGATTAATTTATTTATCATACTAAAATAATAATACCATATTATTTTTAAAAATAAAGGTCAGCAGTAAAAATTATTACCAAAACTGCTTTCATTAAGTCTCAATTTATTTCAGATACAATGAAAATATGTTTCACAATTGAAAATATCTTTAAATCCAAAAAAGCATTATCCAACCCGCTAAGAAAAAAAATCTGCGTATTCTTTCCTTACTGAATAAGTGATTTTATTGAACTGGTTAAAGAACATGGTTTAAATCCATTTGCAATTTATAATTTACAATCTTCTTTGGTCTTTAGTATCAAACAACAATAAATAATTTTTACCATTATAATGACAGTTGTTTTCTATTCATGTTCCAAAAAAGAAACAAAATTGATTTACAAACCGACGGCCTATGTCTAATTAATTGAATAATAAGAAATATTAGCATGGCATAGGATATGTATATAGTTGCAATGGATAGTATGGTAGTTATAATTTACCAAAAAGGACTTTTTACGAATTCATCATTTTTAATCTATGAACAAGTATTACGAATTAAAAATTATCGAATTTTTAAAGTTACTTATGAGAAATAAACAGAAATTACGTTATGAATAAAAAAAAATTATTAATAAAAGGAGGGATTATAAAAAATAAATAACACACTTTTTATTCCATTAATAGTAAATAGCGATAAAGAGAGGTTCATATGTGTAGAAAAAAAATTTTCACCAACATTGTTTTATTTACATTTATTACTATCCTTATTATAACGATTCTCTTTCCTGTAATTAAATGCCAAACGGTAGATGCTCAATTTGACAGTTGGGCAGCCATACCTCCTTACAATACGCTATGGCCATTATGGTCTCCAGTTCTTTCACCGGTAGATGCAGTCAGCGGCCTTCCAACCCCTGTAATAACCAGCCTTGTTCCGAAAACTGTTTTACCCGTACAACCCGGGTTAACTTGGGACCCTGCTATGAGATTTCCCTGGATGCTCTACAACACCCCGCTAGGCTTAGCGTATTATGATGTATACACAGGAGTTAATCTTTGGCCCCCACCCTCTCTAATGAACGTTATCACCGGCCTTCCGATTGAATTATCATTACCCGTTGATTATGCGACCTTACCGGGTCCTCCATTTCTTCTGACATTTCTCCAATCAGACGTCCCCGCAGCCAATTCAGCATATCAGACATACTATAACAGCAATTTTTTCACCACAGCGCCCCCTGTTCTCCCTGCTACTACTTTCTATCAAACTGCACCTATTGCAAGCATTATACCCGCTACTATTCTTTTTTATCCCGCTGGTACTGCACCCTCAATTCCAATTCTTGCTCCGCTGCCGATAATTTAATAAATTATAAGATTAACCATTTTTAAGGTTATTACTATTCAAAGATGCCATACACAAGCCGCGTCCCGGAGAAATAAGCGGTATCTCTCCGGGACCTTTTTCGATTTAAAAAAACATAATTATAAGACTTTTTTATTTTTTATCATTTTAATGACGCTAATTCCTGATTTTAAATATTGAATGAGATCTTTTCTAATAATCATGAAAAAAATAATAACCAAAGATCACATTGGTCCTGATATGGGAAGAAGAGATAAATATATAATTTCCCTTATGGGAATATTTTTAGTTTGTTTAATTTTTAGCTTGAGTTTTCTTGACGCCGCTGAATATGTACATTGTATTCATCTTGATATATGTGAATTTTTAGAAATTCAAGGGAAATTACAAGATCCCCAAAAAGAAGGAAATATAGTATCTCATATGAGAAATCACGACGGTTTTCAAATACATAGTCCTATAAAAAATTTTCATAATTCTGCATTGGTTGAAAATTTAATTCATTGTCGGATTTCTATTAAAGACGATGCCCTCCCTTTTGACTTTTTTCTGTTAGATCGATATATCAATGGATTTGATCAAATCTTTTTACGTCCTACTTTAAAGAAAGGAGGCACAAATTTCATTATACAAAAACATGCTTATCCCTCGCCCAAAAATTTCATCACCTCTGAATTTTTTAAAATAATAGCCAGTTCAATTATTACCTCTTGATACAACATTTCTCTATATTCTTCAAAACTTTATTTGAGCTTTTAAAACTTTTTTCGACTTTTTCTCCACTTTTTCCGGCAAATTGATTAGGTATCAATTTCTTACTTTATGCGAACCACAATCAGTTGTGGTTAAAGATTCTTTTAATTTCAAAGAAAGGTTAGGGAAGATTATGAACAAGAAAAAAATTATATCAATCTTTACAATTATTATCCTTATAATCTGTACAGTTTTATGTTCACATCAAGCTTCCGCTTATTATAATTGGGGTGAAATTTATTCTAATAATGCGGGCCTTTATGGGGGGGGATATGGGTTAGGGTTACCCGGCGGATTATATGGCAGTATGTATGGGTTATACGGCTCAGGAAGCATATATGGTTCAGGCGGTTCATATGGACTATATGGAGCAGGCGGACTTTATGGTCTTTCAGGCTTAGGGGGCTTATATGGATCAAATGGCCTGAATGGTATATACGGCCTTCAAGGTTTTGGCAATCCCTATGGCCTCTATGGCTTAGGTAGTCCATACGGATCATATGCTCAGGGAAGCTTGTTTGGTCTCAACGGCATCGGTGGTTTGGCCTCTCTCTATGGGCCAGGCAGTTCATATGGACTTGGCGGACTTTATGGCCTTTCAGGCTTAGGCGGTTTGTATGGACTAAATAGTCAGGGAAATTTAGGTGGTTTGGGGCAATTAAACTCGGCCGCATTTACTAGGGCACCTGCCGTTGTAATTGCTGAAACTTGGGTAGGACAATGGTCCGGCTTACAAATTGTTCCTTTAGCAGCCTTGCCCGCTGTCGCCGGGGCAACTACAGGCCCTATGACCCTGAGGCTTATAGAAGACCCTGTTCTCCAAACAGTAAATGGTTCTGCCGTGCTTGAATTCAATACATTTCTTCATGGAGGAGTAGAATTAAGCGGAATAGCTTCATATGCCTTATTATCCTTAAATGGAATATTACAAACAGCTTTGGTGCCAGGAGGGCTCCTTAATGTGACTGTCAATTGTATTCAAGATACCCCGACCCATATGACCGGTGATTATAAAGTATATGATTTTATAGGTGGATATTACAAAATTTATGAAACAGGGACATTTGAGCTGGAACTTCTACCTACGCTAATTTTATAAATAAACGCTCATGAACAAGGTGTTCACCCCCGAGGATGAAAAATTCGATCTATTCAGTAAAGTATACTTTTCAAAATGTGTTTTCATGCTAATAATTGAATAGTACTTACAATGTTAATTTTCAATCAAAAAATAAAAAATTCATCGCTGGAAGTATAGCAATATGCCAATCCTAATCTTTGGATTTCTTCACTAAACTCGCAATGATAATAAGTTATTAATTGAATGTAACTTTGTATAACACATTGTACCTTATAATTTTTGTAGCTATCTTTTCTGTTTATATATAAATTTTACAAAAAAATTTCATATATTTTCAGGTATTAAATTTCACCTTGTAGCGCAAGGTTTTAGCCCTGCCAAAATGCAGAGCTAACGTCCTGCGCTACTTGGATCTGAATATGTATTGTAAAAATCGTTTATTTTTCAGCGTATTGTGCAATAAAGTTTTCTCACATTCGTTCGAAATGACACGTTAATGAGACTTTTTACGATTACATCAGAATTAGTTTCTGAATAGAAATTCAATAAAAATAGAAATTCAATAGAAATTAACAGGTGAAAGATGTATAATTAGTAATATAAGAGACATGGTGAACAATATTAATGGGATTAAAATTTAAGAGAGGTGAATTGAATGCAAATTCCATTAGAAGTCAGTTTCCGCGATGTAAAAAAAACCAAAGACCTCGAAATATTACTACAAAAGAAAGTATCTAAACTCGAAACAATTTGCAGTTATATAACAAGTTGTCGAATAGCTATTGAAAAAACAAATCAGCATCAGCAAAATGGAAACCCTTTTCGAGTACGAATCAGTTTAAGCATTCCCCCGAGTCATAAATTAGTGGTTCGACGTGAATCCAGTGAAGGTGATATCCATGATGATCTCAGAGCTGTCATAGGCAATGTTTTTGATGCGGCCCGACGCCAATTAGAAAAACTGGTCGAGAAACAGCGCCATCAAGTTAAAACTCATCTAACGAATAAAATTAATGGTTTTGTCAATAAACTTTTTCGAGACGAAGGTTATGGTTTCATTCAAAGTGTGGATGGAGGTGAAATTTATTTTCATCGCAATAGCGTGCTCCATGGAGAATTTGATCGTCTAAAAATTGGGACGGGAGTATATTTTCATAGAGAAGAAGGAGAAGAAGGACCACAGGCAAGTACCTTGCAAATTATTGATAACCCCAACACCACCACCTTACCGGCAGCGACAGATCAGTGATTAAAATATCGGAGATGAGGATAAAGGATACATGATACCTAAAAGAATAATTATCCTTGCTGCTATGGAATCTGAAATAGCTTTCATGAAAAATAAAATGCTTATTGAAAAGGAAGAGCACAAAAAAAAATACTCTTTATATTGGGGCGAATATCTCCATCATAAGATACTATTATTAAGATCAGGAGTGGGCAAAAAAAATACTCTACGAATTTTAAGAATAGTACATAGTATACCTGTTAAAAAGGTGAAGTGTATTTTACATATTGGTTTGGCAGGAGCAATTGCGCAGTATCTTAAAATAGGTGATGTAATTGTTCCCCAGGTATTTAAGAATATAAATTTAAACAATAACTATTACTATGCAGATCACAATTTATTACAAAAAATTGACCAACTAACAGATCATAGCCCTATGATCAAAAAAAAAATCTATAAACCTCATCTTGTGACAAGCGACATTGTCTGTTCCAAAAAAGAAAAACAAATAATACTTCAAAAATATCCTCAGGCTGGAGCCGTTGATATGGAAGCATTTTATATTGGGCAATATTGTACAGAAAATAAAGTGCCCTTTCTCTTAATAAAAGCTATTTCGGATACATACGATTTTAAATTCCCACGCTATTATCTTACCAAAGAAAAATTTACCTTATCCGATTATCCAAAGATATTAGGGACAGCTATATCAAAGCCTCAAGAAATTATAGCAGCTATTAAACTAAGAAATAATTGTCGAACAGCTATAAAAAATAATTATGGATTGTTAGAAAAATATCTAAGAATTTTGTAGTAAATATTCCCTGCAAAACAATATATCATTATAATGCTCATATTATTAATTGCAATAACATGGTAATGTAACCAGTCCTGACGTACATCTTTATCTTTGAAATATTGAGCGTCAATGACTTATGATTAAAAAGTTTGCGAAAAATTTTTTACAGATTGCCTGCCAGCCCTTGATATGACAGCAACTCAAATTCATACTTCATAGCTGTAATGTAACAATCTTTTTTTGAAAAGGAAAATATTATATGACCAAAAAAGTATTAGTTCCCATAGCAGATGGTTGTGAAGAAATTGAAGCTGTGTGTATCATTGATGTCTTAAGACGTGCAGGCGCCCTGGTAACCGTGGCCTCGGTCGACAAATTGCAAATCACAGCTTCTCGCGGAGTTAAGCTGGGTGCAGATCAACTTATTACAGATTGTATAAACTGCACCTATAATTTAATTGCCCTACCGGGAGGTATGCCAGGTGCTGAACATTTACGTGATTCGGAAAAACTAACAACATTATTAAAACGCCAACAGAAAGAGGGGCGTTTCTACGCAGCCATTTGTGCCTCTCCTGTAGTTGTATTTCAACATCACGGTCTCTTGGGGAAATGTCACGCAACCTGTCATCCCAGCTTCGTTAATAAACTAAAAAATACTCAAGCAGTCCAATCCAGGGTAGTTATTGATGGAACATGTATTACCAGCCGTGGCCCAGGAACAGCTTTAGAATTTTCATTAAAATTAGTTGAGTTGCTTTTTAGTGATAAAAAAGCTAAAGAAATTGCTCAAGCCATGCTTATTGATTAAACCCACCCAAATTATCAAAGTCCTTACTCCCTTACCCTTACCCTTACCCTTACCCTTACCCAAATATGCAAAAATTTTAAATGGTGATGAGCCCTCACCCTCAAAATTTTTTCTATCAGTTGATGGTCTTGTAAAAAGTGAAAAATAAAAGGTAGAAAAATATACTGAAGCTAATGAACCCTCTCCTCAGCAAGCTGCTGAGTATCTTAAAGCAAATCAGTCTGTAATCGGGTAGGTCAGGGGCCTCTCAGCCCCATTCCCCCCTAAGAACTGTACATGGAAGTTTCCCCACATACAGCTCAAGCATCTCAAAGGCAGCCCTTGTGGGACAGCCCGACTGTGTTACTTCCTACGCAAACTGGGCGCGGAATTCGCGTGCCGACAATGCCGACAGTAGTTTGCTCCCTTTTTTGTTCCTTCGCTGCCAGAAATATGCGGCATACTTCGGATCATAAGGATTTGCGGCCGCCTTGATTTTTATATGTCTCTTTATACCAATGGAGCTTGTACGTATGACTCGATAAGTCTTCTTGATACCTTTTTGAGTCTTTTCGATAACCGAAAAAATGTGTCTCCTCCCAGCAGCTTTCCAGTATTTTCTATAGAGCCACCTTTTGGATTTGTTCGGATGTCGTTTACGCACCATACGCCATAGGTGTTCAAAGACATATTTATCAATGCAACTGAATGCCGCCGATGATACCACGTGTCGGTGGTAGTTGGCCCATCCTCGAAGCACCTCATTCAGCTTCTTAATCAGGATAGTCATCGGGGCGCTGACGTGTTTGTTGATTAACACTCCTGCCTTTCTCCAGAGGGCGAGGACTCCCTCTTTTGATGGCGTTATGTGCAGTACCCTGCCATTGCCTGCAAAAGGTTTGCCCGAGGAATGTAAATCCGTCCTTTATGTGCGTAATAATGGTCTTTTCTTTCGATAAAGTCAGCCCACGTTCTACAAGAAAGGCCTCCACTGCTGGTTTTACTGCCTCTTCCAGCAATCGCTTTGATTTTCCTGTAACAATAAAATCATCAGCGTACCGGATGAAATTGACTCGGGATCGACGGGGGCCTGCACACCGGATGGCTTCCTCCAACCCGTCGAGTGTCATGTTAGCCAGCATGGGACTTATTATCCCTCCTTGTGGAACTCCTTTACGCGTGGGATACGTTATGCCTTTTTCCACGTATCCCGCATCCAACCATTTTCGGAGAACGACTTTATCCATTGGAATGTTTTTAAGAATCCATTCTTTTGCGATGTTGTCGTAACATCCGGTTATATCCGCCTCGATTACCCATGGTGCCGAATTTGGCTTTGACAGTGCGTTAAACGCAGCTTGTATTGCATCAGCACATGAGCGGCTCTCTCTGAAACCGTATGAATTCCCATCGGCCTTCGTTTCGGCTACAGGCGCAAGAGCCAACTTGTACAATGCTTGCTGTGATCTGTCGCACATAGTGGGAATGGAAAGAGGACGCATTTTCCCGTTTTTCTTTCTGATGTATATCCGCCTCAATGGTTGGGGACTATATCCACGTCTTTTCAGGCTGCACGCAGCCCGCCATTTGGCTCGGGCGCCTTTCCACAGCACGCCGTCAACGCCAGGACTATTTTTGCCCTTGTTGGAAGTCACTCGCTTCACAGCCATGAGCTTGGCGTAGAACGAATGAGTTAATAGATGTTGTAACACTTTTACTTTATTCCATCTATCTTCTTTCACAGCCTTTGCGATACGCATTTGCAGCCTTCTGACTTCCCGCTGTGTTTCCTTCCAGTGTATGGAATTCCACATCTTGGCGTCATCTATGAGTGCACCAGCCTTTTGAGCCATCATTTGCTTTCTCTTCTTCAAAGGTTCTGACAAATTCTCTCGCAATGAGACACCAGTTGGACGTCTGCACGCTCTTTCACCGGTGCTGAAAGCTTGCCGGTTTTGGCGC
>DAOURK010000179.1 GCA_030625085.1 Pseudomonadota bacterium | reverse complement strand
AAGGATAAGGATAAGGATAAGGATAAGGATAAGGATAAGGATAAGGATAAGGATAAGGATAAGGATAAGGATAAGGATAAGGATAAGGATAAGGATAAGGATAAGGATAAGGATAAGGATAAGGATAAGGATAAGGCTTCGGATGCATGGAATACTCTTTGTGCATGGCCTCCCGGCAACCGAATGACAGCACAAAATTCTCCCTTTGCCTCTCAAATAAAAACGGTGGCCGAATCTGTCGCTGCGGACGGATTTGCCTGGGAAAAAGTCGGCCGGGAAACCGGCGCCAGCCTAGAAGGCGCTGTTTTGGGAGTTCGACTTGACTTGGGCGAGGATAAGCATATTGGAGCTGCTCTTTTTCATAGAAATAAAAATTCCGGAATAAATCAAGAAGAGGCGCTTATCCGACTCAAACTGATTTCGGGTATTCCTTTGGTTTATCAGATGCGCCGGGTAGTTGATAAGGCAAAAAAAGATGTTGTCCGGTTTGTCGAGGCTTTAGACCTGATGGTCTTGCTGAATACAGAAAAAAAATATGTAGCGGCAACAATGACTTTTTGTAACCAAATAGCCTCTCGCTTCGGATGTACCCGCGTTAGTCTGGGATGGCTTAAAAAAGGCTATATTCGCATGCAGGCCATAAGCCATATAGAAGACTTTGAGAAAAAAATGGACGCGGTGCAAAACCTGGAAGCTGCCATGGAGGAAGCTTTTGACCAAGATGAGGAAGTGGTTTACCCGCGGCCTCAAGGTAGCCATGTGATAACCAGGGACCATGAATCCTTCGCCTTAGCCCAGGGTGTCAAACATATAGTTTCTCTCCCCTTGCGGCTTGATGATGAACCCGTGGCCGTATTGTGCTGTGAAAGACAAAACAATCCCTTTTCGGAAAACGACATTAACGGCTTGAGGCTTTTTTGTGATCAGGCGGCACGAAGACTTGAGGACCTGAGAAAACATGGCCGGTGGGTTGGTGCAAGAATGGCGGAATCCATTCGTGAAACCTTATCTGGACTGCTCGGAGTAGAGCACACCCTGGCCAAGTGCATAGTGATTCTCGTATGTGTGCTCTTAGCCATTCTTCTGTTCGGTAAATGGAACTACCGGGTAGAGGCCCCCTTTATCATTAAAACTGATGACCTGGCATATCTTCCTGCGCCCTTTGATGGATACATACAAGAGGCACATGTTCAGGTAGGAGATGAGGTACAGGAAAATGATCTTTTGCTGACGTTAGACGCCAGGGAACTTCTTCTCGAAGAGTCTTCCGCTATTGCCGATAGAAGCCGATACGCAAGAGAGGCTGAGAAGGCCAGGGCGAGAAATACACTGGCAGAAATGAAAATCGCTCAGGCGCTAAAAGTTCAGGCGGAAGCCAAACTCGATCTTATTCGCTATCACCTGGTCAATGCAGAGTTAAAGGCCCCTTTTTTGGGGATTGTGGTGGAAGGGGATTTAAAAGAGCTGCTGGGCGCACCGGTTCGAAAAGGTGATGTTCTGTTTAAGATTGCCCGAATCGAAAAAATGTATGCTGAACTTGATCTTGATGAGAGGGATGTTCATGAGATTGCCGTTGGCAGGACCGGCGAAATCGCCTTTGTCAGCATGCCGAACCAAAAATTCCCCATTCTCGTTGAGAGGATCGACCCGGTTGCCGTAGCCAAAGAGGAGGGAAATGTTTTCCCTGTGCGCTGCGCCTTCGCTGAGGAGGCAAAAAACTGGTGGCGGCCGGGAATGAGCGGCATCGCCAAGGTGAATGTGGGCAAAAGAAATCTGCTGTGGATCTTTACTCATCGCACGGTGGATTTTTTCCGATTCCTTCTATGGTGGTAAAATAAATGGTGGGAAGATGAAACCGGGTAAAACATTCAGTGAATCATGGCATCGAATTGCCAACCTTCGGGTCAGTTTAAGGCCAACGGTAAAGGTGCGCAGGCAATTCTTCAGAGGGGAAAAATGGTATGTTCTCCATGATCCCTTTAACAATTCTTTTTTCCGCCTTCGTCCTGAGGCTTATGAATTTATATCTCGCCTTGGACCCGACCGAACTGTTGAGGAGGTCTGGGAAGACTGCTTAAATCGCCGGCCCGATGACGCACCAGGGCAGGAAGATGTGCAACAATTATTAACGCAACTGTATTATTCCAACCTTCTGTATTCTGAGACACCTGCCGACAGTGCCAAGCTTTTCGAGCGTTATAAGGAGCGAATCAAGCGCGAGGTTAGTTCCTGGTTTTTAAATATTATGTTTGTACAAATCCCTCTTATTGATCCGGAAAATTTCCTTAAAAAATTTCTGCCCTTGATTAAAATCATTATCGGACCCTTGGGCGCCATTGTGTGGTTGGCAGTAATTGGCGCGGCCTCCAAATGTGTTTTTGATCGCTTTGGTCTGGTTACTGAGATGGCCCAGGGCATTCTTGCTCCTGATAATTTATTTTTGTTATATGTTGGCCTGGTGTTCATCAAAAGCTTCCACGAATTTGGCCACGCCATGGTCTGTAAGCGATATGGGGGAGAAGTTCACATCATGGGGATCATGATGCTGATTTTTACCCCTCTTCCTTATATGGATGCAAGTTCTGCCTGGGCCTTCAGAAGCAGGGCGCAACGGGTTTTTGTAGGCGCCGCCGGCATGATCATAGAATTTTTTGTAGCCGGACTGGCGGTTTTTGTTTGGGCTTACACAGGGAAAGGCACGATTCATAGTCTTGCTTACAACATCATGTTTATTGCTTCAGTATCGACGATTTTATTCAACGGAAACTTTCTTTTGCACTTTGACGGCTATTATATCCTGGCCGATCTTATGGACATCCCCAACCTTGCTCCACGCTCATTCCAGCAACTGAGGCATCTGGCAGAAAAATATCTGTTGGGATATAAGGATTCTTTCAGCCCGGCACAAAACCCAAAAGAGGCCTTCTGGCTTTGCCTGTATGGAATATCCAGCGGCATTTTTCATCTTTTTGTATTTGCCCACATTATTCTGTTTGTGATGGATAAATTTCTTCTGGCCGGAGTGATTATTGCGCTGGTCTGTATTATTGCCTGGGGAATTGTGCCCTTCTATCATCTTATTGAATATCTTGCCTCCAGCCCTCGTCTGGCCAAAAGCCGGCCGCGAGCCATAGCCGTATGTGTCTCTATTGCCGCCACAGTTATATTTTTTCTGGCCATATTTCCATTCCCAAAGAGATTTCGTTCACCAGGCGTGCTTGAAGCAGTTGATTATATCCGGGTTGTTAACAAAGCTCCCGGTTATGTTGAGACCCTGTTCACACCATCAGGCACGCA
Source organism: Pseudomonadota bacterium (assembly GCA_030625085.1). Taxonomy (GTDB): domain Bacteria; phylum SZUA-182; class SZUA-182; order DTGQ01; family DTGQ01; genus DAOURK01. The sequence continues at coordinate 5,947 of DAOURK010000179.1, read as the reverse complement.
AGTGAAAGAGGGAACCCCTCTGCTGAAATTGTCCGACCGTGAGCTGGAAATAGAAATAAAAAGCACTGAAGCCCAAAAAGAGGAGACGCTGGCTTTGCAAATGCGAGCCATGAGCCAGGAGGTGGCAGATCTCAAGCCGATCCAAAAGAGGCTTGAGGTGATTGATTCCCAATTGGAAAATTTGGAAAAACAACGTGAAGACCTGATTGTTAAGGCAAGACAGCCTGGGGTCTGGGTTGCCCCGCAAGCCAAGGAAATGATCGGGACATGGGCGTCGAAAGGCACTGTCCTGGGAGAGATTGTGGCCCAGGGGAATTTCCGTTTTTCAACTGTGGTTTCCCAGGATGATGCAGCTAATCTTTTCGTAGATCAGATAACCAAGGCCGAAGTGCGATTGTTTGGTCATGCAGGAACAAATATAGACGTGGAAGATTATAAAATTATTCCCTTTCAGCAAGAAAAACTGCCCTCGGCTGCCCTCGGCTGGTTTGGCGGCGGTGAGGTGGCAGTATCCCCAACAGATAAAACAGGGCTTCAGGCATCAGAGCCTTTCTTTCAAATATACGCCAACCTCAGGCCTTCCCCTGAGGCAAATTTTCTTCAGGGAAGGTCCGGAAAACTTCGCTTTAGCATGCATCCCGAACCCCTGCTCATTCAATGGGGACGAATTTTCAGGCGGCTTTTGCAAAAAAGATATCAGATATGATTTTACCGGCACATGATTATCAGCGGACCCATATTGTTATTCCTGAAAAATTGCCCGAGGCCCTTGACGGCGTGGCTAATGGCTTAGTGGGGTGGTTTAAAAGACGGCCAAAATACACCAAGCTCTTGCTGGATGAGGCGCACAGGATTAGTGAAAAATCCGATAAACTGCAAAATTATACAACTCGCCAGCTCCGTGAAATCCTTGATAAGATGCAAGCTCAATTCAGGCGCACCAAAAAGGGATACGAACAGGCCCTGCCTGAGGCACTGTCAGCGCTGGCTGAAGCGGCCCACAGGACCACCGGGCTTCGACCTTATTCAGTACAAATTGCCGGGGCCATGGCCCTTTATAAAGGTTATCTTGCCGAAATGGCCACAGGGGAAGGCAAAAGTCTTACAGCCTGCCTGCCTGCTGTTCTGGCCGCCTGGACAGGAAGGCCCTGTCATATTGTTACGGTAAATGATTACCTGGCCGAACGCGATACCGAAGAGATGCAAACCTTTTACAACCTTTGCGGAGTAACTGCCGGATGTGTTACCAGCCTCATGCAACCAAAGGAACGTCGTGATAATTATGAAAAAGGAGTTGTCTATACCACCAGCAAGGAACTGGTGGCAGACTTTCTTCGTGACCGTTTAATCATAGGGTCTTTACATCAACCATCCCGCCGCATGATTCGAACCATGCTTTTCCCCGGACGAAGAGAGATTGAAGGGCTGGTTATGCGGGGCCTTGATACAGCCATAGTAGATGAAGCGGACAGCGTTTTGATTGATGAAGCAGTTACCCCCCTCATTATATCACGATCCCAGGAAAACAAGCCTCTGGCGAATGTTTGCCGCATAGCTCATGAAATTTCTGCAAACCTTATCTATCATATTGATTACCATACTGATATCAAATACAAAGAAATCAATTTTACCAAAGAAGGCTTTCAAAAAATTGAGAATTTAGCTGATAATCTGCCGGGAATATGGCGAAGCCCCTCACGGCGGGAAGAGTTAATCACTCAAGCTCTTACGGGCAGAGAATTTTACCACTTAGATGAGCAATATGTGATTCAAGATGGAAAAATCATTATTGTTGATGAATTCACCGGCCGCCTCATGCCTAACCGTAGCTGGCGGCAGGGATTACATCAAGCAGTTGAAGCAAAAGAGGGGCTTGAACTGACCAATCCCACGGAAACTCTGGCCAGGCTTAGTTTTCAACAGTTTTTTCGTCTCTTCAGGAAACTGAGCGGAATGACCGGAACTGCCAGCGAGGCCTCAGGTGAATTCTGGCAAATATATGGTCTGTCAGTATTAAAAATTCCAACCAACAGGCCGTGCATCAGAAAATTATATCCCGATCAAATTTTTGCCGGGGCAGAATTAAAATGGAGGGCTATAGTCAAAGAAATCATTGATAAGCATAAAACAGGGCAGCCAGTACTGGTGGGAACAAGAAATGTCAACGCAAGTGAAATACTGGCCAAAATGCTTTCTGCCGAAGGGTTTGAGTATAATCTTTTAAATGCCGTACACCATAAGGAAGAGGCAGACATTGTCCGGGTAGCCGGTGAGGAGGCCAAAATAACCATTGCTACCAATATGGCCGGCAGGGGCACAGATATTAAACTGAGCAGTAAAGTGGCTAAGGCTGGTGGACTGCACGTAATCGCCACCGAGCGACATGAATCCGGCCGGATTGACCGGCAGTTGTTTGGAAGAAGCGCCCGACAGGGAGATCCGGGCAGCGCCCAAGCCTTTATGAGTGTTGAAGATGAATTGATTCAAAGATTTATACCAAAAGTCCTCCGAAAGAGCTTATCAAAAGCCATTGAAAAAAACAGACCCGGCGTGAGGCAGTTGGCGGGAAAAACAGTTATTATGGCCCAGTATGCTGCCCAGCATTTGGCTTACAAGCAAAGAAAAAGTGTAATGCTGATGGATACCTGGCTTGAGGAGGCTTTATCCTTTTCCGGAACAGGTTCCTTAAGTATTTAGCACTGCAAATTACTCTCGTCTAAAAACCCAATAGGGCGTTTCATCTTGAATAATGAAATTCTTTCCACAGGGCAGACCAAAAAACCAATACGTAGAAGGTCTGGTAATTTGGGGTATAACAGGTTCAATTGATTCGGTATCCTGGACGGAGTGATGAATGTTTAATAATTTATTATCGACTTTTGAGTCTTGTAGTAATGCATAAGAGTCATACTGGGGACAAGAGGGACTTAAGGTTACATGATTACGTCCCAATTCAAAATCAGGTATGGTTTCTCCCTCCATATTCTCAATGCCTAAATCCCCCGGATTAGCCGAAGGATTGTTATCATCACAATCATTCCCCTTCAAGACATAATTGCCTTCGGGTTTTTTACAATCATAGACAACCAGATTAAGGTCAGGATCACCATAGCCATCATTATCATTATCAAAATAGTAGGCCTTTTTCCCCAGCCCCTCATCAATAAAATTATCACAGTCATTATCTTTGCCATCACATATCTCCGGCGCCCCTGGATAACTATTCGGATCATCATCATAACAGTCAGCACAGGCAATTATTCCATCAGAATCCCCGTCTGTAAGTTCCTCCTGCGGGGTAAATCCATCACAATTATTATCCTTCCCATCGCAAAGCTCCGGAGCCCCCGGATAGCTGTTCGGATCTGTATCATCGCAGTCACCAGTTTCTAAGACATACCCTAACGGCTGTGTTGCCTCCCTCACCGATTTATTGGGATCTCCATAATTATCATTATCTGAATCAAGATAATACATGTGATAGGCAGCATCAAAAATAATTGAATAAGTTAACCAGCACCCCTCACTGGGAATACAGGTGCCATCAGCCTCCTGTGTCAAATAACTATTTGCATCTGTCATATCGGCAACGAGAATCTCCCCTGCCTCACCATGCCCCCGTCGAAGCTCCATTAGGGTAGCCGGACCGATTTTGTTCGGGTCCCAGGATAATTCGGGATAATAATGCTCCAGATTAGGATCAGCATAACTGCCGATCTTGACCGTTAGCATCCAAACTTCACGGTCAGAACCTATCTTTCTGATATCTCTGTATAAATTACCATTTACGATTATATAGGCTGTTGAATATGGCGGGGGCTGGTCGAGTATTTCGGAAACCACAGCATTTGTATCCATACCAATATACCGTTTACTCACATTGCTGGGAATATCGGGAAGCCCGTCTTCATAACGCTGACCGGTGGCCTGGACTGTAAGCTGCCAGATCTCTTCCTCTACTATAGAGGGGAAATCCTCCGCCCGGCTATTTTTGACAGCGAAGATCAACAATAAGCCGGATATTACTCCCATTGCCAACAAGGATCTTTTCATTATTTTCTCCTTGCTTTTTCCTACATAATGGGAAAACCTTACTTTTATAAAATTAATAGGGTTACAGGAGAAAAAACCTAGGGAATTTAGTATCTGATTAACTTTTAAATTATCAGATATGATGATAGAAGTCAAATCTCTTTAACCAAATGTATTATTTCAACTCATCACATCACGGAGCCTCCGGGATATGCGGAGCATCTATGTGGCTATCAAGGGGCATCAAAATCTGCAACAAATTGTCGTAGAAATTCCCAAGGGACACAACCAACAGGCAGTGCATCAGAAAATTATACCCCAATCAAATTTTGGCTGGGGCAGAATTAAAATGGAGGGCCATAGTCAAGGAAATCATTAATAAGCATAAATAAAAAATCCATACTCCATCTAATAAAGTCATGAAGTATGATAAATTAAAAGCTGATGACCCCGTAAAAAGTCCAAAATTGGGGACTTCGCACAACATAACTTATTGAATTTATGTAACCCAAATTTTGTAAAAATGAGTTTTTACGAATTCATCAAAAGCTGGTTACCCCAAAGATTTTGTCTTTTGTATGGTGGTTTAACCAATTTTCACCCTTTTTGCATCTAACCAATTGGTAATCTCATCAATGTCAGGTATCCTCCCAAAAGATTTCATTTCACCATTGACAATAATAACTGGCGTAGTAAGCGCCTTATTCCCTGTACAACTATTTACATGACTTTGCTTCTCATTTCGAACTACAACAACATCTATTGCTAGATTTTTTACTGCTGCTCTAATATTAGAAAAAACTTTTTCTCGTATGTTTAGGGCCGGAGATAATATATGTATTTTTACCATTTCATCCTCTTTCCTTAACCTCTGTAGAAATATTTTGCTAAAAAACATTAAGGGGTAACAAGGATCTCAGCTAAATTTATATCATTCTTTTCCTCCTCTTATACCTTATTAGATTCTTACACCCTGCATAATGAAAATTTATATTCTCACTTCAGTGCAGAATAGTTACTATGCCAATATTAGCAAACAAGTCATAGAATTTATGCTGCATAAATTCTATGCAGCTATGAAGCATTTCCGATGCCATTTGAATTACAAATTTTATCCATAGAAACTGATATTTATATTAGTTTATAATATCTAATTACAAATATTATTTTAAATTAGAATTTTTAAGGCGCTAGCTTATATGGAGTATAATCTTTAATCTTAAAAATGATATAAGTTGATATAAGTAATGAGAACACTGTATTCATCAGATAAATTTAACAATTACACGTTCAGTCTGTAAATTTTGTCCATAAATTCAGGAAAGGTAAGGTGTCTGGTCTTAAAAAAGAGATAGATTGATAGATATATAAGAATGTAAGTACTCCTTCCCTGGCAACATTGTTTTAGGCCCTGGAAACTTGTTAAGATGCCTTCCAGCATAATAGTAGGACTTTGGGGACAACCATTTGCACTGGTAAGGGTTTCTGATGTTCTTAAGGTGGGTGTCGGCTATCGGGCTTGGCTGGCTTTCTCTTTGCCCGAAACAAACACACTACTTTTATTCTGGGGAAAAGTGATTTTTATTAGTCGGGGTAAGCTATAGAAGCTAATATTTATTACGTTCTAATAAATGTAAAATTACAGCAACCGAAGTACCTACCATGATGCAATAAATCGCATAGGATATCATTTTCTGACCTTTCCTACATTCCTTCCGGCGTTATGTTTTATCAGACGTTAAGCAAAAAATTATATTACTATGAAAAGAGGCATTACTTAAATGTTGCGTAAAAATTAATTCATAAGCATCTTCAGGCTTTTAAATAAAGGGTATTAGAGTATTATATTGCCTGAAGAGCCGTTCGGAGTTCATCCATAAATTTTTCAGTCCCACCAAATTGTGTTAACATCAAT
>DAOURK010000022.1 GCA_030625085.1 Pseudomonadota bacterium | reverse complement strand
AATAAATAAGCGTGCATATAAGATTACCTATTTTAGAAGGTTTTGAGCTGGGCTTTCCAGTTTATTTATAATAATACAGTCCATGCTTTTGACGATTGGGTATAATTATGACGATTAACAAAGGTGTGAAAATCGGTGTTTAAGGTCAATATGTTATCCCAAAAATTGTAGGAGACAAAGACTATTTTGGAAAAAATTGAATTTAGTTAAAGATTAAAATTGCTTGTGGATGTGTGGATAAGTAGCCACTGCGTCTGTGGAAAAATAAAAAGCAATTTTTCCACAGACTTCGTAAACACGGCCACTTACCCACAAATCCACAAGCACGGCGACTATTATTTATTTTTTTTGTATTGATTTAAGGGGGAGGGAAAAGGCTTTCCCTTAATTGCTTAATATTTAAAACATTAAAAGAATTTTACTGAAATATTTTTGACAGAACCTGTTGATGATAAAGGAGATTTTTATGAAAATGTTCGGTTAGCAAGCAGTGAAATAAAAAATAACTTCGATTGTTATTATGGATGTGGTATTTTTGAAATGACAAAACTATAGCGTTAATAGGAAAGATAAGGACATGTGATTGATACCACATATCTTCATTGTTAATATGGACCCTGAAATGTTAGATAAAAGAAAACAAGTGATTATCGAAACTATTTTAAAATATCCCGAAGGATTTTTTTTGTGTACTTTATAATATATTTATTATAGGTATATTATTGGAACTTAATATTTGATTAATCGATCCTGATAAAAGCCTTTTGGGTTATCCTTAGAGCAGCAGGTTTATCCTAAAAGCTCTTAGATAAAAATTTTGAAAAAGGAATAGAAAATATTGAAGCTCTCTCATGAGCTTCTTGAAGTTAAAAGAAGAAGCAGCCAGCATTAAATTAATACTATCCACAAGGCTTCCTTTTAAAAAATTTCTAATCAATCGATAATCTGCCTTCAACTGACCAATGATTGGTTCAATTACAGCTCGTCTTCTAAATCTTTTGCGAGCTTTTTGTTTTTGACACAGTTGCTTTTTTCCCTGGCGGCTTCGGAATTAGAATATGGCCACCATTAATAATACTTTTCCCCTGATATCCTCGATCACAACGGCAACTTTTAGTTTTTTCCCTCTTCATGGATTTTTATAACGATAATTAGGGGATCGCAGGAAGACGTACCTGAAGTAAATTTTATCTTAAGCCCCATCCACATCCAAGAAAATTGAGTAGTTTTCCTCATCCAAGAGGCTTCGAATACGAACGGGAGGCGTGTTTTTTTTCTTGATATGTACAGCTATTTTATCTCCTTTGATTTTAATTGTTGCACCGTTTTTAAGAAATTTTCTTGATAAAGTTGAGACTGTACAATTTTCAAAGACGGAAAGTCCTTTGGCTATCAAACGGTAGAGGTTGTGAGACGGCAGTGAAATAGCAAGATCAAAATCTACCTTTACAACCATGTAGGATGAGGGATGGTTAAGGTTGAAGAAGGCGATTTGCTCGACGATCTCCTGCTCAACTAACCAGCGGCGAGCATACTTTTTCACAACATGGCGTGCTTTAGTAGAAGATGATATCCATTGAGCTATAATATTCTTAATAATCTAATCATATTTAATAGTTTTTTTTTGCGGATCCCTTCAGTAAAATTTTCTGCAATTCGCTTTCGGGCTTTTATGCCTAATTGCTGGGTATCCGCTTGTAAAACCCTATTCATGAGTAGTTTTAACTCATGAACATCTTTTTTATAAAGGATGAATCCAACATCCTTTACAATAAAGGGCATTGAACTCACATTCGAAACAATAGGTACACATTGGCACAACATAGCTTCACACAGGGAATTTGGGAAACCTTCGGATATAGAAAGTTGCAGATAATATTGTGATTTAGAGTAAAGAGATCTTAAGTCTTTATTGGGAATTGCTGGAATAACTTTTACATTCTGGGGTGTTGGGGGGGGATTTGCGTGCTCGCTACCAATGATGTAAAATATACACTGCGGAAAATATGGAGCAATAACCAATATCAAATCTATTCCTTTAAGAATTCTTCTTCGATTTTCATGAAGACCTAAAGCTACAGTAATAAAACTAAAAGGTTCTTTTGAACAACTTAGTTTCCAGAAATCAGGATCATATCCATTATAGATTTCAGTAAAAGGTGTATGAATCTTTGGATCGTGGAATAGACACCCTTGTTTTGGAAAATCTCCCTGATAATATGTATAATCGGATATCATCAAAGACTTATAGACCGGTGCAATATGGCTGGCAAGTCGAAAACTGTGTTTTGTAAACCAGGCATAGGGTTTGTTCTGAAAGTTGCCGTATTTTATTGATGGAAAGGCGACACAATCAGTACCTCCTGAAATTACTATAAATTTCTTATTAAATATTTTTGCCAAAAAAGCAGGTATCAATGAGTGGTATCCGGCGAATCGGCAGATGATAACCTGATATTTGTGAAGTGTGAATAAGAGCGTGATAAACTGATGAAATAAGAAAAGAGGTAAATATGCTCTTTTAACCGGATTAAATGAATATTCATTAAGTTGATAATCCTCTTGAAGAAGACGGATATCTTTTTCGATGAAAGTGGATTTTGTTAAATATACAAAAAGAATAGAATTCTTCATTTTTTATTTTATAGGTTTCATTTCAAAGTATATTTCTGAGCAAAGTATTAACCTTACAGCGACATTTAAATTAACGTTAAAATATTAATTTTTTGGCCCAAGCATTTTTTTTATGAGAAAGATAAGCTAAATGATTTTTCTTTTGTCTCCATTGCACTAGATCTATACCATCTTCAGTATCATAGTTTCTTATTGGTAAAACCACTTCAAATAAAATCTTAAGCTGCGAGAGCGTAATAGCTGATGTTTTTTTCTAAAACCCATTCTCAAAGGTAGGATAAAATTTTATTACTGCATTTGGAAAACCAACACTGACAAAATATACAAATATAGCTGATATTGAGGTTGAGATGCTTATAAATCCGATCTCTTCTGGTGTCAGCGCTTTTACTCGTAAAAGAATGCTGATCAGGCCCGCATGTTGACCAAGATCTGATATTATTAACTTGAGTCAATCTAATTTGAGTCAATCTAATTTAAGTCAATCTAATTTAGAATTAATTAAAATATTAATCCAGGATATGGCCGAATTTTCTGATTTAGCAGTTATATTTATAAAATTGGGATTAAATAGTGTCTGAACGAAAACTATCCAAAATTGTCATTTCGAGCGGAGCGAGAAATCTTATGCCATTGGAAATACTGCCGTTCAAAGATTTCTCCTTTCAGTCGAAATGACAAAAAGAGGGGTTTTCGTTCAGGCACTAAATAAGTTTAAAAGGTTATGTTCCCTGAAAATCCTGATTTTCAGGCTTTTTCACAAAAGCATCTTTGGTTAGTGATTCTGAAAAAATTGATTGAACCAGGGAAGCAATTGGTCGCCATAAAATCGATGGCCACCCTTTCTGATAACAAATTTTGTCTTATCTTTCACTCCTCTTTGCGAATAAGCATGCTTTACATGTTCAAAGGCCATCTTAGCTATTTCAGCAGGGAATTCTCTGTCCGGTGTGCCATGCTCGATGAGAAGTGGACGAGGGGCAATTAAGGCTGCAACATCATATAATTCCCCAAAATTTTTTATACCCGGTATATAGTTATCAGTACTCTGGCGCATAGCCAAGATGGTTTTTTCATATGTCCCAAAATAGCAACTAATATAAGAAAGTTTAACTCTTTCATCAATAGCCGAAAGATAAAGGGCTAGTCCTCCTCCCATTGACCAGCCGATTAGCCCGATTTGCTCGTGATCAACTTGGTCATGATGTTTTAAATAAGTAATGCATCGCAGTAAATCCTTAATCCTTACTTCGGCTAAAGACTTGCCATAGAGCAAAAGATTTAATCCCATCGGGTCCTCAATACGCCATATATCCTGGGAGTATCGAATATCCGGGATAAGAGTAATATAGTTATTATTAACTAAGGTATGGCCGTAATTAATATTGTAAGGGGAAGATGTTATTCCGGCCACATTTTCTTTGGTAGAGTGATGACCGTGAATACAAAGGACGGCCGGTAGTTTTTGAGATTTGGCTGACTTAGGAATAAGCAAATAGGAAGACAGGCGAATATTATTTTCCTGGTCAAAGAATTCAATGAGTTGTTCGTTGTAGGTTGGGTGCTCGGTTTCTTTTTTAATTTGTACCCCGGACCAGGCAGGAATTTTATGAATGTTAAAGATTTTTTTCAGCTTCTGGCGTTGCATAGTATCTTTGGAAACAAAGCCGTTGCGGATAATCTGCCGAAGATTAAATTTACTTTGAACCAAAACACCTAGTCCAAAAGCGATCAGGAGAAAAAGAATAATATACTTAGGAGAGGTGTTATTTGATTTTTTTTTCAATGTTTATTTCCTTATATTCTCAATATTGCTTTGAGTATATTCTTTTGTACATTTTTTGAAAAATCCGTGCTTATAATCCGGGTATCGGACATTGAGATTAACAGTTGTAATTAGAACAAGGTCATCTTTTTGTTCTTTAGATAAAGGCAAATTTGTTTTTTTGTTATAGGGTATTTTTTAGAGTAATCATAAACATATTTAAAAACATATTTAAAGGGATTATTAATTCTAAGTTATGTTAGCCAAACATGTCAATAATAAAATCCGGATTTACTGGGTTTGTCCGGGTTTGCAGCCCTGGCGCATGGATTTTAGTTGCTGTCATATCAAAGGCTGGCAGGCAATCTGAAAAAAATTTTTCGCAAACTTTTTAATCATAAGCCATTGACCCTCAATATTTCAAAGATAAAGATGTACGTCAGGGCTGCCGGGTTTGGTTGATTGTTGATTTTTTTCCGGATTGTTGATAAGATTTACCTGACATAAAAAAATATAAACCTTATATACAAAATGATCGATTTGAAATGGTTGGGTAGAGACTATTTCTGCTTGATTTTAACCAATGGGCTGTGATGTGAAACTTTTTCAGGTTTGCTAATTATGGATAGTAGAATATATGCGAAGTTGGGAAGATTTACGAAAATCGGAAATAAAAAATATTTTAGTAATACGATTTTGGTCTGTTGCTGAGATTTTATCAGCCACTCCCTTAGTTCGAGTACTTCGCAATTGTTTTCCCGAGGCAAAGATTGATTTTTTACTGAAAGAAAAATTTTCTCATTTGTTAACTGGATGCCCATTCGTTGACGAAGTTATTACTTGTTATGATACTGATCAGAAGCAGGGGATAAGAGAAACTTTTTGTATATATAGAAAAATAAAAAGATATCGATATGATCTCATTGTAGACTTGCAGGGAGAGGGGCAAAGTAGTTTTCTTAGTTTTTTGAGTCGGGCCGAGTTCAGAATCGGTTATCGTCTGCCGGGTTGGAAAGGGAAAGTTTATACTATTAGAGTGGAAGAGTTGCCGGTTAAGAGGCATCTAGTTTTATCATATCTGGATTTGGTTAAGGATTTGTTTGATTGTGGCGAAAATCCACTGGATTTAAAGCTGTTTGTGGCCAAAGCAGATGATCCCCAACAGGGGATTCATGATTTTGGCGATGAGAATAAAAAAAAATTATTAATTCATCCGGGAGTTAATAGACTGGCTAATTCCTGGTCAGTTGACAAATTTGCTAAATTAGCAGATAGTCTTGTTCGGCAATACAAGGTGGAGATTATTTTGGCTGGTTCAGATACAGATTCGGATCGGCAAAGAGTTGGGCGCATTAACAAGCTTATAAACGGCAAAGGGCATGTTTTTTATCATTCCACCCTACCACAATTAATTTCCTTGATGAAGGACATAGATGTTTTTATTGGACATGATAATGGTCCAATGCATATAGCTGCAGCCTTAGGTAAGCATGTGGTGGGTTTATTTGGGCCCTCCGATCCCAGGGTACGGCATCCATGGGGGAGCGGGCACGAAGTTCTTTGGCCAAAGGTCCCCTGTTCTCCATGTAATTATCGAAAGTGCCCCAAAGATAAACCGGATTGTATGGATAAAATAGAGGTATCCGGGGTGCTGGAAGCGGCGCATAGATTTTTAGTGTAATCATAGATCAGTTTTGTTTTTTTAGAGGAGGAAGGTATAAATTTGATCATATTGGCTGAGTAGCATATAAAGTGGAGAGAGAATAAGATGGCGCAAAAAATTATTTTATTGTTAGATGCCAATCCTACCATCCAGAAAGTGGTTGAATTGGCCTTTTCTGATACGGAATATCAAATTATCTCGCTCAATATTGACTTACCCTCTGTAGAAGATACCTTAGAAAAGGTTCGTAATATTTCCCCAAACATGGTATTGCTGGATTTTGATTTGCCTGGTGTTGGCGGCAAAAATATTTGTAAAAAACTAAAAGGTGATCCCTCTTTAGTTCATCTGCCGGTGATTCTATTAGTGCGGGAGTTGGATAAATACTCTTTTGAAAAATTACAGGAGTATGGAGCAGACAGAATTCTTGGTAAGCCCTTCGATGCTTATGATTTGGTCAGACTGGTAGATGAGTGCTTTAATCCTGCCGCAAAATTGGGAGGAGTTAATAAAAGTCGCCTGAGTATGATCCCTGATATGGAAAACTGGCTTCGTCAAATCGCAGAAGGGAAAATAGAGGAAATTTTTCAAGGCCGTCTGGAGAAAATTATTGTTGAGCGAATAGAAAAATTTTTTCAAGGGGATGGTTTTATCCGTCATTTTGAGGAAGTGTTTAAGAGGAATGAGAATGAAATTGTTCAACATGTTATAACGAATTCAAAAGATGTTATTCAGAATACTGTCAGGAAGGTTGTCCCTGAGCAAGCAAAAATAATGATTCAGCGAGAAATTGATCGGATTAAGAACGGGAAATAACCCTGGTAAGGAGATAAAATTTCTATGGGTAGTGATTTGTTATCAAAAGCATATAATCCTCAAGAAATCGAAGGGAAATGGTTTTCTTTTTGGGAGAAGAATGGTTTTTTCAAGGCTGATATAAATGGATCAAATAAAGATACTTACTCAATTGTAATACCTCCACCCAATATTACAGGATCTTTGCATGTTGGACATGCTTTAAACAATACCTTGCAGGATATACTCATTAGATGGAATCGTCTTCAGGGGAAAAATACCCTCTGGCAATTCGGTATTGATCACGCCGGCATTGCTACCCAGAATGTAATTGAGCGCCAACTTGCCGCTGAAGGATTACGAAAGGAAGATTTGGGGTTAGAGGCTTTTGTAGAAAGGGTTTGGCAATGGAAAAAAAAATCCGGTGGTAGAATTGTTGAGCAGTTAAAAAGGTTGGGCGCATCTTGCGACTGGCATCGAGAGCGGTTTACCATGGACGAAGGCTTATCCCGGGCTGTTCGGGAAGTATTTGTGCGCTTGTATGAGGAGGGATTAATTTATAAAGGCGATTATATGATTAATTGGTGCCCCAGGTGCCAAACTGCGCTTTCTGATCTAGAGGTAAATTACGAAGAGCTTAAAGGGCAACTTTATTACTTCAACTATCCTCTTCTCCCCCAAAAAGAGCAATTTATTGTAGTAGCCACCACTCGCCCTGAAACCATGCTTGGAGATACAGCAGTGGCAGTTCATCCGGAGGACGAACGCTATCGGGATTTAATCGGTAAAACTGTGCTTTTACCATTAATGGGTAGGGAAATCCCCATTATTGCCGACTTGCTCGTTGACCCACAATTTGGAACCGGTGCAGTGAAAGTGACTCCTGCTCATGACCCTAATGATTTTGAAATGGGAAATCAACATAAGTTGCAGATGATTAAAATAATCAATGAACAGGGAAATATGACCGAGGAAGCCGGAAAATATCAGGGCATGGATCGGTTCTCCTGTCGAAAAAAAGTGCTCAAGGACTTAGATGCTTTGGGCTTTTTAGCCAAAAGGGAACCATACCAACATGCTGTCGGTCACTGCTATCGTTGTAAAACCATTATTGAACCGCTCGTTTCCAGGCAATGGTTTCTTAGTATGAAGTCTTTGGCCAAACCTGCTATTGAAGTGGTGAAGACTGGAAAGATTCGCTTTATTCCTTCCCACTGGGAAAATACCTATTTTGAATGGATGAACAATATTCGGGATTGGTGTATATCTCGTCAAATCTGGTGGGGGCACAGAATCCCTGCTTGGCATTGCCTTGATTGCCATAAAATTACCGTAGCGAAAGAAGACCCTACAACTTGTCAATACTGTCAGAGCACCAAGATTGAGCAGGAAACTGACGTTTTGGATACCTGGTTCAGTTCCGCACTCTGGCCCTTTTCTACTATGGGCTGGCCTGAACAAACCAAGGAGATGGAGCTTTTTTATCCCACTTCAACCATGGTCACCGGATTTGATATTCTTTTTTTCTGGGTAGCAAGAATGATTATGATGGGTTTAAAATTTACCGGAAAAGTTCCTTTCTCGGATGTCTATATCCATGCGCTCATTAGAGATGAACATGGCCATAAGATGAGTAAATCACGTGGAAATGTTATTGATCCATTGGTTATGATTGATAAATATGGCACAGATCCCTTTCGATTTACCCTTACTGCCTTGGCTTCCCAGGGAAGAGATATTTGTCTGTCTGAAAAACGCATTGAGGGGGATAGGCATTTCTGCAATAAAATATGGAATGCTTCTCGGTTTGTTTTGATGAATATTGCCGATTTTGAACCGGAGGGCATTGATTTAAAGTTGGACCCGGCTGATCGATGGATTATCAGTCGGGCTAATTATCTGGTTAAAAAGGTAGATCAATCCTTGGGGGATTATAAATTTAACGAATCTGCCGACGCTATCTACCAATTTTTATGGCACGAGTTTTGTGACTGGTACATCGAACGGGTTAAGGGAAGGCTTTTTTCTAAAACTGATCCGCAATCCAAAGCAACTGCTCAATTTGTATTGATTCGTGTTCTTCGGGATACTATGGTGCTTTTACATCCCATTATGCCTTTTATTACTGAGGAGATTTGGCAAAAATTACCTTCTCTGGAGCTAAAGGATGAAAAGAACGAGAAACCCTCTATTATGACTGACGTTTGGCCGGTTTTTGATCCCGCACGCGAGGATGCAGAAGTAGAAGAGGAAATGGCCTTGATTATGGATGTGAGTCGGGGGGTTCGAAATATCCGCGCTGATATAAATCTTCATCCCAAGATTAAGGTGGATCTTTCAATCAAGCCTTTGAAAAAAGAGCAAATAGAGATGTTCTCTTTTTATCAAGATTATATTAAGGATTCGACTAGTTGCCAGAATATCGAGATTTCTCTTGATCTGGAAAAACCGAAAAACTCACTTTCTGCGGTTGTTCGGGATATAGAAATTTATGTACGTGGGGCAAATGATTCCTGGGCTATAATTGATTCTCAGGAAGAAAAAAAGAAATTACAGCGTAAAATAAGTAAAATCGATGAGAAACTGGTTTTTCTAAATAAGAAACTGGGAAATGAAGATTTTATGAAAAAAGCACCTCCTCACATTGTTGAAAAAGAACGGCAGACTGTGGATCTTTTGAATACCCAGAAACTGAAGCTACAGCAAAATCTTAAATTAATTTCTGAGGAAAATTAAGGATGATGAATTCGTAAAAAGTCTCATTAAGTTGTCATTTCGAACGGATGTGAGAAATCTTTAACGCACAAGATGCTGAAAAACATAAGATTTCTCCCTGAGGTCGAAATGACGAATTTACCAAAAAGGACTTTTTACGACACCATCAAGGATAGCTTGAATGTTGCACGATCAAATTATTCTTTTGGCTTTACAGGAAGATATTGGCCATGGTGACGTTACCACTGAAAGTATAGTGGATAAAAACCTGGAGGCAGAAGGAATTATTCAGGCTCAAGAGGAGTTGGTAGTTTGTGGCCTTGAGGTGGCGGGCAGGGTCTTCCACTTACTTGATCCTGACATCCAATTTCATGCTGAAGTTGCAGATGGAGAAAAAGTGAAGGCTGAGAAGGTATTAGCCCTGGTTACCGGATCAGCCGGCAAATTGTTAACTGCAGAGCGTGTTGCTTTAAATTTTTTGCAGCGCCTTTCGGGTATTGCTACTCAGACGTTTCATTACGTGGAGTTGATCCGAGGGACATCGGCACAGGTGATAGATACCAGAAAAACTACTCCGGGTCTTCGTGATTTAGAAAAGTATGCGGTTCGATGCGGAGGAGGGCGAAATCATCGGTTTGGTTTAAGTGATGGGATTTTGATCAAAGATAATCATCTCCAAATAGCAGGCGGGATCAAGCAGGCAGTGCAATCAGCCAGACGATTCGTTTCTCATTTACTGAAGGTTGAGGTGGAGATTGAATCTTTGGATCAAATCGATGAATGTTTGGCTGTGGGAGTGGATTGCATCTTACTTGACAATATGAATGTAAAACAATTGCATGAGGCGGTAAAATTGATCGATCATAGATGTTTAACTGAGGCATCGGGGAGGATTCGCCTGGAGAATATTCGCAAAATTGCTGAGACCGGCGTGGATTTGATTTCTGTAGGTGCCTTGACCCATACAGTTCAATCCGTTGATATACATATGGAGATTTCAGGTTAGCGGCAATTTTCATTTTAACGTATAAAGCGTTGAATACGAGCGATGCAATGGAAGAAAGGAAAGCATGATGGTAGGTGAACCTTGCTTTTAACCTCATTTTGGCCTGAATTGGTTAGAGGGTAGGTAATATGTCAGAGATTTATTTTTTCAAAATGAGAATCAATGTAATGTTAATGACTAAAAAATGAAGATAAGATCATTGTTTCAAAATCATGAAAAAGTCCACTTTTACACAACAGTTGCAATCTATTTTCAATACCCGAATTTTCGGCAGACAGATTTACCATTTAAAGGAGGTCGATTCCACCAATAATTTTGCTTTGCACAAGGCTAAAGAGGGTGCCCCGGAGGGGACCTTGGTATTGGCGGATTGCCAATATCAAGGAAGAGGGCAGGGAGATCACACCTGGTATTCCCCTAAGGGAGGAATATACCTTTCCATAATCTTGCGGCCAAGGGTTTCTCCATCGGACATCAATTCTTGGAATATGATGGCTGGATTAGCGGTTATGGAGACCCTCAGGGATTATATAAAGGGAAATATTTCTTTAAAATTTCCCAATGATGTGCTTGTTGATGGAAGAAAAATAGCCGGCATTTTAACCGAAATGCGAGGAGATTTTAAACATATTCATTATTTGGTTATGGGAATTGGCATCAATATAAATTTCCAGATGCATAAAATTTCTGAGAAGCTTCAGGCTCAAATGGCTATTCTTCGTTTGGAAGGGCCGGAATATTCAACTAAGGTTACCTTTTTACAAAAGCTGCTTAAAAATTTGGAGGATTGTTATCTTTCTTTTTTTGGAGGATAGGAGAGTAGGCGAATAGTGCTTTTGGTTATTGATGTAGGAAATACCACTACAGTTTTTGGTGTTTTTCATGATAAGGAGTTAAAGGGGCAATGGCACCTTTCTACCCGAAAGGATTCAACCTCTGATGAAATCGGAATTCTGATGATGCAATTGATGAGTGCCGGTGATATCCAAAAAGAGCAGGTCACCGGTATCATCATTTCTTCAGTAGTACCTTCATTGAACTGTACCCTACGAGGCATGTCAAGAGAATTTTTTTCTCTAGAACCCTATTTTGTGCAAGCTGGGCTGGAAGAATATATTCCTATAACTTATGAAAAACCTGATGAAGTAGGGGCCGATCGAATCGTAAATGCGGTAGCTGCACGTTATTTGTACGGTACACCCGCTATTATCATAGATTTTGGAACGGCCATTACCTTTTGTGTACTATCAGCAGACGGACGATACCTGGGAGGATGTATTTTTCCCGGAATACAGACTTCTGCATCTGCTCTGTTTAAGGCTGCTGAAAAGTTAGTCCCTGTAAAAATTGAAGAGTCGGCCTCAATTATCGGTCAAAGCACTAAAGAGGCTATTCAGTCAGGTTTTTATTGGGGATTTTCAGCAATGGTAGAAGGAATGGTGAGTAAGATTGCTGAACAATTATCCGGTTCGCCCAAAGTAATTGCTACCGGAGGATTTGCTTATCTGTTTAAGCATAGTTGTCCTAATATACATATATTTGATGAGTTATTAACTTTAAAGGGGTTACAGATAATTTATAAAGATAAGGTGACCTAGTGTCGCGTCAATCGTGAAACGAATAATGTCCATATACCTTGTCTTATAAGCCGATAGCGGATTTAAAATAGTCAGTACGACATTTTACGCATGACACGACACTAGATGCTTGTCCGAAAAGTATCTGAAATTGTTGTTTCGAGCACAGAGAGAAATCTTTAGAGAGCACCATGACCGACATGCAGGAGTACACGAATAGAATTACCGAATATTTTTTACATAAGAGAGGGGAGGGCTTAATACTTTCACCCAAAAATTGGATGATAATTGAAAAGTGGGAGAAAATAGGTATTCCTCTACACATTGTTATCCATGGGATAGATAAAACCTTCAAAAATTTTTCTGCTTGCGATACTCAGCGAAAAAAAATTCATTATCTTGCCTATTGTGAACCGGAAATTTTAAATTTATGGAAGGTTGACCAAAAAAAGGGGCGGGAGAGTATAAATACCAAGACGAGCAAATCTGAGAAAAGCAAAGAAAATCAAAAAAAAGTTACAGAATATGTAACCAGTAAGATCTTAAAATTAATAACTCAATTGGCGGAGAGTTTAAAAAAAAAGAGCCAAAGTCAGGAATTTTGTGAGGCTATAGCTCATATTCAACTGAAGAAAAAGTTACTTAATGTGCTTCAAGATATTCGGAAAAGTCCTCAAATAAACATTGAATTGATTGAGAAACAATTGCATAATTTAGACGAGCAATTAGTGCAGAGTTTGCTTCATGTAGTTCATCCTCACCGGATGGAGGTCCTTCGTTTAGCTGCGGAAAAAGGAATCAGGAATTATAAAAATCAGATGGAGACTGTTGCTTATCAGGAGACTGTTCAAACTCATTTTATTGAATTGTTTCGAAAGGAATTTGGCATACACCGGCTAAGCCTTTATCAATGAAAAAATTTCATAGAGTAATAGAGTAAAGGGTACATTGACCATGAAAGAAAAAAATGCTAAATTTCAGCCTCAATCTTCAGGATTGTGTCCTCAGTGCGGGGGTACAGGTTGGGAGAGAATTTTAGAAGAGGGTTTTGAGAAAGTAAAAAGGTGTAAATGTTATTATGAGGGCAGGCGGAAGCGATTGTTAACATCAGCCAGGATACCCAGACGGTATCTTCATTGTACTCTTGATCAATTTGATGACAACTATATTGATCGTGATAAATGGCCCCTCGATGCTTCTAAACCCCAGGTCAATATTTCTATGGCTAAAGAAGCGGCTCAATCTTTTGTCAGGCAATACCCAAATCAATCAAAGGGATTATTATTTATGGGCCCTTGTGGCGTTGGGAAAACCCATCTGGCAGTTGCCATTATTCGGGAATTAATCAAAAAAAAAGGTATTTCCTGCCTTTTTTATGATTTCAGGGATTTACTTAAAGAAATACAGGCAAGTTATAATCCCCAGTCTCAAACGTCCGAGATTTCAGTCCTTGGACCGGTATTAAAAACAGAGGTTTTGCTTTTGGATGAATTGGGAGCCACGAAAGTAACTGATTGGATGCGAGATACTTTGACCTATATTATCAACAGCCGATATAATGAAAATTTAATTACGCTTATTACTTCCAATTGGATGGATGACAAAAGGGGAGATGAGGAAACCTTAGAGGAGAGGATTGGGACTCGTCTACGTTCAAGATTGTATGAAATGTGTAAGGTTTATGAAATTCTTGGCCCCGATTTTCGAAAGAAAAACGCCGGGTTTTTTTCTTAAAGGTTTAGTGAAAATATATTTTATACATTTGGCTTTTTGTTGACAGTTAATTATATGATGCATTCGTAAAAAATCGTTTTTAGAAAATTTGGGTTGCATAAATTCAACAAGTTATGTTGTACATATATCCCCATTTTGGACTTTTTACGAGACCATCAATTATAGTGATAGATTTTTTTTAACCAAGAGGAGGATATAAAGCATGGGAATGTGGGTTGGCAAAGGGAGGAAAGCCAGAAGATGTTATGGCTTTGATGAAATTGCCCTGGTCCCTGGAAGAATTACTATCAATCCTAATGATGTGGATGTGAAATGGAAATTACGTGATTTGGGATTTGAGATCCCTTTTCTGGCTGCTGCTATGGATGGAACTGTAGATGGTAGATTTGCCATAGAAATGGGGAGACTGGGAGGGTTGGCAGTCTTGAATTTGGAGGGAGTACAAACTCGATATCAGAATCCTCAAAAAGCATTTGATATGATTATTAATGCAGAGATGAAAGACTCGACCCGGGTAATTCAAGAGGTATATAGCAAACCTGTACAAGAAGAGTTAATCGTTGAAAGAATCAAAGAAATAAAAGCTGCCGGAGTTAAAGCGGCGGTCTCTAGTATCCCCATGAAAGCGGAGAAATTCGGGAAAATTGCCCAGGAGGCGGGTGCAGACGTTTTTGTGATTCAGTCTACAGTTACTACAGTAAAGCATTATTCCACCGAATATGAAGTGGTTGATTTTTGTAAACTGCGTAAACAAATTGAAATTCCGCTTATTATCGGCAATTGTGTAACCTATGAAACTACTCTGGAACTTATGGAGACCGGTGCCGATGCTTTGTTAATTGGAGTTGGACCTGGTGCGGCCTGCACGACTAGGGGGGTCCTTGGCATAGGTGTACCCCAAGTTACAGCAACGGCTGACGCTGCTGCAGCTCGAGATTTTTATTTTAAGAAAACAGGCAAATATGTATCTGTTATTACTGATGGAGGAATGTCAGTTGGCGGAGACATCTGTAAAGCCTTTGCCAGCGGTGCTGATGCCGTTATGGTAGGGTCTTCTTTTACTCGGGCGGAGGAAGCACCCGGCAGGGGCTATCATTGGGGAATGGCTATGCCCCATGCAGCCTTGCCCCGTGGCACAAAAATACAAACCCGGGTTACGGGATCGTTGAAACAGATTTTATTCGGCCCTGCTGAGCTTGATGACGGGTCCCAGAATCTGGTGGGTGCTTTAAAAACATCCATGGGCAATTGTGGTGCTCGAAACATTCAAGAGATGCAAATGACAGAGTTGATCATTGCACCGGCTATTAAGACAGAAGGGAAGGTCTTGCAGCAAGTTCAGCGGGTTGGGATGGGGAAGTAATGGATATACACCATCAGAAGATTTTAATCTATGATTTTGGGTCACAGTACACTCAGTTAATTGCTCGCTGTGTTCGAGAAAGTAAGGTTTATTGCGAAATTGTGCCCTATAATTTCCCGATGGAAAAATTGATGCAAGCCAATCCCCAGGGCATTATTTTTTCCGGAGGCCCTTTTAGTGTTTACGATCCCAATGCTCCACGGTTGTCAAAGGAAATTACTGCCTTAGGGATACCCATTTTAGGTATTTGCTATGGAATGCAATTGATTGCCCATCTATTTGAGGGAGAAGTTGTTCGAACACCCAAAAGAGAATATGGGAAGGCAGAGCTGCTCGTAGATGATGATAGTGATCTTTTTCAGGGATTTAAAGCCGAAGAGAATGTGGTCTGGATGAGTCATGGGGATCAGATCACAGAATTACCCTGTAAATTTACTAGCCTTGCCCATACAGCTAATGCACCTTATGTTGCTATCAAACATCAACAGATGCCTATCTATGGAGTACAATTTCATCCTGAAGTAGTCCATACAGTCCAGGGCAGAAAGATATTGCAGGATTTTTTACACCGGATTTGTGGGTGTAGTCCAAATTGGACCATGGCCTCCTTTATTACTGAATCTATTCGGGCCATTAAAAAAAAGGTGGGGGACAAAAGGGTGATTTGTGGTCTCAGTGGCGGAGTTGATTCGTCAGTAGCTGCCGTGTTAACTCATGAAGCCATTGGGGATCAGTTGACCTGCATTTTTGTAGATAATGGTCTTTTGCGAGAAGGAGAAGCGGATAAAATAGGCGAAACATTTGAAAAGTATTTTAATATTAAGTTGGTCAAGAGTTGTACCGGGAGTCGGTTTTTACAGAAATTAGCCAAGGTCACTGATCCGGAAAAGAAAAGGAAAATTATAGGGAATGAATTTATTTATATATTTGAAGAGGAAGCAAAAAAAATTCAGGATGCGGAGTTTTTAATCCAGGGGACATTGTATCCCGATGTAATTGAAAGTGTCTCAGTGAAAGGACCATCAGCCACTATCAAAAGTCACCATAATGTGGGCGGTTTACCTGATATAGTTAACTTACAGATTTTAGAGCCCTTGCGAGAGTTGTTTAAAGATGAAGTTCGATTGGTGGGCAAGGAATTGGGAATGCCGGAAGAAATTATATGGCGACAACCCTTCCCCGGACCTGGTTTAGCTATCCGAGTAATAGGGGAGGTAACTGAAGAAAGATTACAGATTTTGCGCAAATCAGATGTGATTGTGCTTGAGGAAATCAAGAGGGCTGGTTTGTACAGGCAAATTTGGCAATCTTTTGCTGTTTTACTACCTGTTAAAACGGTGGGTGTTATGGGAGATGAGAGGACTTACGATAATGTTGTCGCTTTGCGGGCCGTTAACAGCATGGATGGAATGACGGCTGATTGGGTGAGGTTACCTTACAAGGTTTTAGAGATAATCTCCAATCGGATCATTAATGAGGTTGAGGGAGTAAACAGGGTGGTTTATGACATTAGCTCTAAACCGCCGAGCACTATAGAATGGGAATAAATTCAAATGAATAATTCAAATTTTGTTCATCTTCATGTGCATACACAATATAGTCTTTTGGATGGGGCTTGCCGAATTAATCGATTAATTGAAAAGGCCACCCAATGGGGGATGCCTGCCCTGACCATTACTGATCATGGAAACATGTTCGGAGTAGTAGAGTTTTATGAGGCGGTAAAAAGTGCCGGCCTTAAACCCATTATTGGTTGCGAAGTTTATGTGGCACCTAAGAGCAGGTTTGAGAAAAGTTCTCGAGGTATTTCTGACGCTTCTTTTCATCTTGTTCTGTTAGTAAAAGATAAACAAGGATACCAAAATCTCATTCGATTGGTATCTGCCGGCTACTTGGAAGGATTTTACTATCGTCCCCGCATAGATAAAGAATTATTAAGCCAACACCATGAGGGATTGATTGCTCTGAGCGGGTGCTTGAAGGGAGAAACTCCTTTTTTATTGTCCAGGGGTATGCGGGAAGAGGCTCGTAAAATTATCATTCAATATAAAGAGATCATGGGAAAGGATAATTTTTTTCTGGAAATCCAGAGCAACGGAATTCCTGAGCAGGATTTAGTAAACCGCGAATTGTTAAGCCTGGCCAATGAATTGGAATTGCCCCTGGTAGCTACTAATGATTGTCATTATATTGAACGTAATGAAGCCAAAAGTCATGAAGCATTACTGTGTTTGCAAACCGGGAAAACCTTAAGTGACTCTAAGCGAATGCGGATGTCCACTGATCAGTTTTATTTTCGTTCTCCCCGGGAGATGACAGATCTGTTTAAGGAATTTCCGCAAGCAATTGCTAACACCTTGTCCATTGCCGAGCGCTGTAATTTTGAATTTCAGTTCGGCCAATATTATTTGCCTGATTATCAAACACCGGATGGGTATACTTTAGAAAAATTTCTGGAGCAGTTGGCTTATCGAGGCGTCAAAGAAAGGTATGAATGCCTTCGGGAATATGATATAGAGGCTTATTTAAACAAAAAGCTGCAGAAAGGGAAAACCTATTCTTTTCAAGGGACAGAAGAGCAGGCGGCCATTTTGAAAAGAATTGAGAAAGAGTTGCACATAATAGAAAAGATGGGTTTTGCCGGTTATTTTTTAGTAGTCTGGGATTTTGTTCATTTTGCTCAAGAAAAAGGGATTGCTGTCGGCCCTGGTCGAGGTTCTGCAGCCGGCAGTCTGGTGGCTTATGCGTTGGGCATTACTGATATAGATCCTTTGGCTTATGGTTTGCTCTTTGAGCGATTTTTGAATCCGGAACGGGTAAGTATGCCGGACATTGACATTGATTTTTGTATGCGTCGACGTGATGAGGTGATTGCTTATGTGGGGGGAAAATATGGGCAGGATAACGTAGCCCAGATTATTACCTTTGGCACTATGGCTGCCAAGGGAGTCATCCGTGATGTAGGCCGGGTGATGGATATGCCTTACTCTGAGGTAGATCGGATTGCTAAACTCATTCCTAATGTATTGAATATCAGCCTGAAAGAGGCCATTAAGAAGGAAGAGCGGTTAAAAGGTTTAATTAAGGAAGATCAAAAGGTGGCCCATTTATTTGAAACAGCTAAGGTTTTAGAAGGTCTTTGTCGACATGCTTCTACTCATGCTGCAGGCATCGTTATTAGCCCAAAGCCTTTAGTGGAATTTCTCCCTTTATATAAGGGACAGAATAATGAAGTTGTCTGCCAGTTTCAGATGAAATATATTGAAAAGATTGGTCTTTTAAAGATGGACTTTTTGGGATTGAGGACCCTGACCGTGATTCAGGATACCCTGAAATTGATTCAGAAATCCGGAAAAGAGCAGGTCGACATTTCCCGCATTCCCATGGATGATAAAGCTGCCTTCAAGTTGTTGAAAGAGGGCAAAACAGTCGGTGTATTTCAAGTGGAAAGCTCCGGGATGCGTGATTTACTTCGAAGAACGAAACCTGACCGGTTTGAGGACTTGATTGCCTTGGTGGCCTTATTTCGTCCAGGTCCTTTGGGAAGTGGTATGGTAGATGATTTTATCCATAGGAAGTTCGGAAAGGTTGAAATTCGCTATGATCACCCTTGCCTGGAAAATATTTTAAAAGAAACCTATGGTGTTATCGTCTATCAGGAACAGGTTATGAAAATAGCCAGTGAATTAGCTGGTTTTACCTTGGGTGACGCGGATTTATTACGTCGGGCCATGGGTAAGAAAGACCCGAAAGTTATGGCTAAGCAAAAAGATAAATTTATAAACGGTGCTTTGGCCAAGGAGATTGACGCCAAAATAGCCGAAAAAGTGTTTAATTTGATATTTCATTTTGCCGGGTATGGATTTAATAAATCTCATAGCGCTGCTTATGCCCTTATATCTTACCGAACTGCCTATTTAAAGGCCCATTACCCAGTTGAATTTATGGCCGCTTTGATGACTAGTGAAAAGGATGATACTGATAAGGTAGTTAAATTTATTAATGAGGCTAAGGAGATGGATATCCCTATTCTCCCACCAGAGGTAAACGAAAGTCAGATGCATTTTAGTGTGATAGGCGGCCGTATCCGATTTGGCTTGGCGGCAATCAAGAATGTTGGGGAGGGCGCTGTAGATTCCATTATCAAGGCGCGGGAGAAAGGTGGAAGGTTTTCGGATCTTTTTGATTTTTGCAGGCGAGTTAATCTGCGGCTGGTAAATAAAAGAGTTTTTGAAAGCCTTATTAAATCCGGGGCTTTTGATTCTTTAGGTGGGTACCGGGCTCAATTAATGGCTGCTTTTGATGAGGCAGTAGAATTTGGTCAAATGATGCAAAAGCATAGAAAAAGTCGTCAGATTTCTTTATTTGACTATGATGAAGAAAAAGACAGTAAACCTAGCCAAACTCATTCTTTACCCCAAATAGATGAGTGGCATGAGAATCAGCTATGGCAATACGAAAAGGAAGTGATGGGATTTTTTATCACCGGCCATCCTTTGCAGCGATATGAGAAAGATTTGAAACTTTATACGAGATATTCCATACAAGACAGCGATTCTTTTACGACTGGCCAGGAAGTAAAGATTGGCGGCCTTCTTAAAGTGGATCGTGAGATTTTGACGAAAAAGGGAAACCGGATGGCTTTTGCTACTTTGGAAGATACCTATGGTTTTGTGGAAGTTGTTTTGTTCCCTGAAATATATAAAAGCTCAATAGAATTATTAAAACAGGAAATCCCTGTTCTGGTTAAAGGGCAGGTGGATCTCAAAGATAACAAAGCGAATATAGTAGCTACAGAGGTTATCGCTTTGGATGAATTAAGGAAAAGATCAATAAAACAATTTCATGTCAAATTAGTTTTAGAGGAACTCACTTCTCAAAATTTACAAAGCTTACATCACCTTTTTGATTCTTCGCCGGGACAATGTAATGTATATTTACATCTTTTGCTTGAAAAGGAGGAAGAGATTGTTTTAATGGCAGATTCTCATCTTCAGGTTAATCCATCGGAGGATTTGATCATGGCTATTGAGAATCAACTGGGGAGGGGTGCTGTATTATTGGAAAGGTAATAGAGGGATGAAACACCTTATTTATTTGTGCACAAAAATAGTGAAATTAATTTTTGAAAATCTGTAGCTGTCAGTTTGATTTAAAATAAAAACCGAAATAAAATTACCAATACAATTGAGAATTTTAGATTTATTAAACAAGGTGAGATTTTATTATTAATACATGAGGAAGGAGATAATGAAGAGTGGCTACCCTGGATTTTGAAAAACAATTTATTGAATTAGACGTAGCCATTCGAGAGATGCAAAATCTGGCTTACGAATGGGGTGATAATGTTCGCCAGGAGTATAGAAGACTCAAGAAAAAACGAACGAAAATGTTTAATGATACGTATAATAAATTGACCCCTTGGCAGAGAACGCAACTGGCCAGACATCCTGATAGGCCTTATACCCTGGACTATATTAGTCAAATCTTTTCTGATTTCATTGAGTTGCACGGGGACCGCAAATTCGCTGACGACGCCGCTATTATTGGAGGGCTGGCTAAATTGAATGGTAGGGGAGTAATGCTTATTGGACATCAAAAGGGCAGAGGAACCAAGGAAAACATTAGCCGTAATTTCGGCATGGCAAATCCGGAAGGATTTCGCAAAGCGTTGCGTCTGATGAAATTGGCGGAAAGGTTTCATAAACCTGTTATTACTTTCATAGACACTCCAGGGGCCTATCCCGGCATTGGTGCTGAAGAACGGGGACAGGCTGAGGCTATCGCTCGTAACATATATGAAATGATGGTCCTTCGGGTCCCCATTATTTCAATCATTGTCGGAGAAGGTGGAAGTGGTGGAGCTTTGGCTTTGGGAGTTTCCGATCGTCTGCTTATATTAGAACATAGTATTTATTCTGTTATCTCACCGGAAGCCTGCGCTGCTATCCTTTGGAAAGACCATACCAAGGCCCCGGAGGTAGCTGGTGCTCTTCGTTTAACTGCCCAAGATTTATCGAAGCACAAGATTGTCGATGAAATTGTGAAAGAGCCTATTGGTGGGGCACACCGCAATTTTGATATGATCGCTCATAAAATGCGAAGGGCTATTGTACGGCATCTTCAAAAAATATCTTTAATACCAATTGAAAAATTACTGAGCCAAAGATATCAGAGGTACCGAGATTATGGGGAATATCAAGAGCCGACGGATTAAATCACTTAGGGTTCTATTCATCGCCGCTTGCGGCGATAGAAAATGAGAACTTCCTTTATTGGATAGCTTGTTGTTTGTGGTGGGGCAGTTCATTTTTTTTTAAAATAAATGGGCTGGAGCATATTCTGAGTTTAGAGAATAATTTTTTGTTATGTATACGAATTATATAGTATGTATATGGTTTATATTGGGGATATTTTATAGCTTCATTATGATGCATTCCTCGTGTTTTTTATTTTTTTATTAATGCTTTTTTATGGGGGCATAAATGAAAATTTTTATCAGATGGTTCAAAAATGAGCAATAAATAAAACCAATTACTTTAATATTGCATATATTATCGCTGTATTTATTATTTAAGCCACTTTTTATTTTTTATTCTCCTACCTTTTTATTCTCCCTATGAAATTTTTTCTAAAATAGAGCTTTAGATACCCGCATTTTTTTAAATCCCAAGTCTGTATGCACAAAAAAAAAGCAAATTAGTCAAATAGAATCTGTATAGACTCTATATAGAATCTGTTGATAAATATCAAGAATTCTTACCCCTATAATTAACAGTTACTTACAAAGGATTCATTTTTATTCCTTTTCTGGTATTAATTATGCATATTCCCCGATTTGATTCCGTTATCCTTCCGAGTTTTTTTTAATAATTGGTTGGAGTTTAGTTTTTTAATCTAAATTTTTTTAAGCCCTTTGGTAAAAGAGGGATGAAAGGGGGAAAAATTTGAAACCCAGCAAACTATTTTTTTTAGGTTTAGTATTAGCCGTTTTATTATCATTCTCAGCCGGTATTTGTTCGGCAGAAATTTTTAAAACTAGGAGCACCCAGGCTGATGGAGAGTTGAAATCTGCAGGGGCCGACTATGGAGAATATGATCCCCTTGAGAGTAAGAGTTTTAACAGAGGGGTACTAGGCGGAGGAACCCGGGGATACGATTTTGTGACTAGTAGTAAATCTCCGGGCAAAAGAGGAGCAAGAGGTGCTGTAGACGGCGTTGCCGATTCCGGAAGCTCCAAGGGAAATACCTTTACCACTACGGTTAATGAAGAATTCATGAGAGTAGGACAAAAAGATTCTCCTTTAGAGGTTTATAAGGGCTTTTTGTCCTTTGATACATCGGCTATCCCTTATGATGCAGCTTTTACATCTGTTAAACTCATTTTTTATGGAAAGGCTAAATATATCGACGGAAACGATTTTGATATTCAGGTAGTGTCTTCCGTATACACAGATCCTCTTTGGAATCCTGATTGGGGTGCCTTCGAATCAGAAACCCCAAGGGGGAGCCTATCAACTGGTCAATTAGAATGTTATATTGATAACAATAATATTGGTGAAAATATTATTACTATTGCGGCAAACCATATTAACTACCTGGTCAAGCCGGGAGGAATTACCAAAATAGCCTTGGTTAGTTCTCAAACTTCAGCAGAGGTGATACCATTAGGAGATGAATATGTAGAAATATATTCCGCTGATGCGACTAATAAGTCCTTACGCCCTCGTTTAGAGACAGAATATAGTGGAAGTGCCCTAAACATAAGACCGGTACTGACTTGGCTATCGGGGGATACTCTATTTAAGGACAAAGGGGTAAGTTCTGATACCATATATGCCGGTACAACTACCCTGAATTTTAAAGTTCGTTATATCTATGATGAAGGAGATTTAGGACTGGGACTTCCACCTGATCCCAATAACCCACCTCAAGTGTTGATTGATCTTAATAACAATAAAGCTCTAAGTGACGCTACTGATTTGTTGGTAACAATGCAGGAGATTGATCCTAATGATCCTGACTGTAGTGATGGGAAAGATTATCAGGCTACTGCGGAGATTACCACAGATGGTTTGACCAATATCAATTATAAGTTTTTATTTACAGCTTCAGACGGGGAAGAGGCTGTAGGTGATCCTGCATTAGCGAGTACGATCACTACTATCCCGACGCCGCTAAGTTCTGATGATAGCAGTAGTTGCTTTATCTCTTCAATTTTTCCCAAATAGCTTCAGCTTAGCTATTTGGCAATTTATTAGGATTTAGATTTTTTATAGGTTTTTCCTGCCTTTTTTAAAGGCGCAAGGATAGCAATTATCCTTGCGCCTTTTTTTTTATAATTTTGATAAATTAACCTTGATGCATTCGTGAAAAGTCGTTTTTAGAAAATTTAGATAATATAAATTCAACAAGTTATGTTGTACATATATTCCCATTTTGGATCTTTTACGAGACCATCAACCATCAACATATGGAAATTTTTTACATTACGTAGTTTTGTTTGTAAGTTAGCTGCCAAGAAAAATTCAAAGGATTTTAAAAAAGCTGATGGGCTTAGAGCAAGAGCCTTTTTGTCTGTGCGTTGGATTGACAAAAAGAAGCAATTTGCTATAATAAATACTCATGGAAAGTTTTTTTCACCCCCGAGGGTGAAAATTTTTATTTTTTCAGTAAAGTCTATTTTTCAAAATGCCTTTTCATGGTAAGACCATTGAATAAAGGTTCAGTCCTATTTTGAATAATGTATTTATTATGAATTTGACTATTCATTTATTGAAAATATCCTTTGATATGGGAGGTTTTTTGATAAGGGAAAAATTGATAAAATTTATAAACTAAATAAGATGTATTCGTAAAAAGCCGTTTTTAGAAAATTTGGGTTGCATAAATTCAAGAAGTTATGTTGTACATATGTCCCCATTTTGGACTTTTTACGATTGCATCAAATAAAATTATGGGAAATAAAAAATGGGTTACAGTATTTTAGAATGTATTGGATCTACCCCTTTGATACGGTTACAAAAAATTAGCCGTTATTCTATTTTTGTTAAGGCTGAGTTTCTTAATCCCGGGGGGAGCATTAAAGACAGGGTGGCTAAATATCTTATTGAAGAAGCTGAAAAAGATGGAAATTTAAAAAAAGGTTCTATTATCGTTGAACCTTCATCAGGGAATACAGGAATTGGGATGGCATTTGTAGGAGTGCAAAAAGGATACAGGGTTATTATCGTTATGCCGGAAAATATGAGTGAAGAAAGGAAGAAAATTATTAAAGCCTTTGGCGGGGAACTTATGCTAACCTCGGCGGATGGAAGCCTTCAGGGAAGTGTGGATAAAGCCGCAGAAATGGCTAAGAATGATCCCCGCATTTATATTCCTCAGCAATTTGAAAACCCTCGAAATCCTGAAATCCATTATAAGACAACAGCTCAAGAAATTTGGAATCAAATGGCAGAGGAAATTAATATTTTTGTGGCGGGTGTTGGAAGCGGAGGAACTTTAGGGGGGGTAGGAAAATTTTTAAAGGAAAAAAATCCTCTTATTAAAATTATTGCTGTAGAGCCTAAAAATAGTTCTGCTTTATTGGAACAGGAGCCTGGTTTACATCAGATACAGGGAATTGGCGATGGTTTTATTCCCCAAGTGTTAGACGTATCGTTAATTGATGATGTAGTGACTGTAAGCGATGAAGACGCTATTGAGACTACCCGGCGATTGGCGAAAGAAGAGGGGCTTTTGGTCGGCACATCATCGGGAGCCAATGTTTGGGCTGCAATTCTTGTTGCCAATAAGAAGGGCGGTAATGTTGTTACTGTTTTGCCTGATAGGGCTGAAAGATACTTTAGTACAAGTTTAATCTAAGCCCAAGCCTAGATTATGTTAATTAATGAAAAAGGCAAAGAAAAATTTTTCTTTGCCTTTTTCATTAATTAACATATGACTAAAGCGGTAAAATTTTTTACATTAGCGGATTTTTAAAACCCTTTTAAACTTTAATTGATCAGCCATATGGAATTTTTTTCTTATTAAATCTGTTCCATAAGGCGGAGGAATAAAAAAATGATTACGCTAAAAGGAGAAAATTATTTTAATTTTTTTCCTTTATAGATAATCAACTCACCATAATCATCACCCTCATGGCATTCGTCACAACTAGATTTCGAGGCTTTGCAGGCATCTGTATGACATTCAACGCAAGAAATTTCGGCCTCCTGGTGTAAATCCAGAACAGTCTCTTCGTAATCTTGTAAGTTAACCTTTGGGTGAGACGGATGGCATAAAGAACAATTTTCAGAGCCAATACTTCGATCTGTATGGCAGAGAAAACAAAGTGATTTCATGTCCGGCAAAAAAGTTTCTTCCCCGTGGGCAATATCCCGGTGACAAGGCATGCACTTTGATCTCGTCCCAATTTCTTTCATTATCTTTATATGTGTAGCGTGGTTCAAAGTAATTGTTTGGTCTCCTGGGGCCTGGTCAAGATCCTCCTCTTGGTGGCATCCCTTTCGCAAACAAACCACCGGTTGTGTTGCTTCGAGATGATAGTTACCGGAAATGTGATACACCAGAGAAAACAGTCCGCTGACTTTAGCCTTGATGAATCCTAAAAGTCCGGCTTGGGCATGGCATTTCATACAATTATGCATTTCAGGATTATCCGGCCCATGCTTTGATATCTTCCAACTGGCACCAAGCTCTTTCATTTCATGGCAACTCAGACAAAACCATGAGGTGCAGGTAAGTTCAATTCCTGCAAAGGCGATTACTCCAAATAATACCGCACCTATGCCAATCAAAATTAACTTCATTTTCATGGTCATTTTTTTCTTTTCGGTCACAGGTTTTTATCCTCCTTTAATTTAAGTGAATGATAAAGATGGTATGACTTAAGATGTTTGATGCTTCCTTTGTTTTAATATTTACTGCCGGGGTGTGATCTAAGAAGATAATGTATTATTCTTATAAGATTATAGCTTATCAGAATCGAATTTGTAAAGTTAAAATTTTTATTACTTCTCATTAGCAACTCTTAAGTAAATAATGAACTTATTCAGAGAGCTTGAGCTTGGTATAATATTATGCTTTTTGGGGAAGTTTTACAAAAAGCCTTCCTATAGCGCTTCAGCGAACATTTTGTCAGCTATTCATATGAATAGTGCCCATAACGTAATGAGAATTGCTGAAACCATACTAATTTATACTGTACCCTTTGTTCTTTAGGGATATTGCGATATTTATATTTAATAACACCAAAAAAATGCAGGTGGAAGACCTGAAAAAGTGCTGATAACAGATATCTCTTTGTTAATTAATATTTTGAATTATGGAATAGTTGTTATGGCAATTTTATATTGGTGAGGGACTGAAGGCTACTTGAAGGCTCCTTTATATTTGATGCCATTGATGAGAAGTGTTGGTGAAGCATGGATCTTTATTTTTTTTGCCTTGGCAATATTATCGCTAAATAATTGGCGGCTTTGGCTGTCATTCATAAGTTTTTCTATTTTTTTCTGATCTATCCCTGCTTTACTCAGACATTCTTTCCAATTAGCTGTTTTTATGTTTTTATTGAGGTGGTGTAAATAAGGGAATAATTTTTTTGGAAAATATTTTTGAATCAAGACTTGACGGAAATCTTCTTCTACTTCCAGGAGCCCATGGAGGCTTGTAAATAAATCAGTTGTCTTATCAGAATTTGAGGTTTTAGGATCGGCGATAAAATAAAGCTGTATCTCAATTTTTGAGCCAAATTCAGCGATTATCTTCTCCAAGGATTTCTCTGCCCTGAGGGCAAAAGGGCAATAACTCATGACATACAATTCCAGTTTGGCTTTTGAATTATCATTTAATGCCTTTTGAATCGATTCTTTTAACCTTGAAGTATTAATAGGTGATTTACGAGACTTTTTTTCCATAGAAGTGATTGCCTTTGGACCATAGATATACTGTATAGCTTCGGTAATTTTTTCTTCCGGGATTTTTTGATCAATCAACAATTGAATGTATGCTTTCATAGGCAGACATCTGCCAAAATCGCATTTAGCTAAATTTTTTGTAACGTTATTGAAGACAAAATTATATTTGGGAAACAGTTTTTGAGCCTGTTCACTAAATGTCAGATGGGGTAAGGGTGTTTGACCGGTGGTTGGGGAACTTTTTTTTATTTGGTCTTGAGATTGGATCCTTCCAGTCACATAAAGAGTTATTTTGGGAGTATGTTGATTGTCTGTATTAATAATTACCTGGCCCCAGGTTTTTCCCTTCATCAGTGCGGCATCTAAATTTACCTGAAAACTCATTTTTTCCTGAGGTTTTAATATTATAGGTAAATTACTGTTAGATAAATTAATAGTAATGAAATTTTGAGCTGAGGTGATAGAAGAAATTTGCAGAGTTTTATCACTGAGATTGGTAACTTCCACAGATTGCGATTTTTTATCGGTTGGAGAAATTTTTTTGAAGTTTATTCGGCGGGGATTAAGATCAATTTCTACTTTTACAAAGGCTATAACTTTTAATTTGCTTACAGGGTTTTTAGGATCATTAGAATTTACATAAATAGTTTTGCTCTGTTTCCCCTTATAGGATTTGGAATGGTAAGTAACTTTTATTTCGCCTACTTTTCCCGGTTCTATATCTCTCTCCGAGAGATTAACAGCAGTGCAGCCTCATCCGGCTTTTACCTTTTCAATAGTCAAAGTTTCAGTTCCCGCATTTTTAAAAGTGAAAATATGGCTTTTTTTCTTATTTTGATATATTTTACCCAGATCATATTCTGTTTCAGTAAATTCAATTTTAGGTTGGGCTTTGGCTGAATAAGGAAATACAAATAAACCTAAGGACATAATAAATACAAGAGGCAGACAAAAACAAATATTTTTTTTCATAGTTGGTATCCATTTCTGTTAGAGAATCATTTAATCATTATTTTGTTAAAAAAACACAATTGATAGGAGATAGATTGTAATCATTCTGCTATTATTTGTCTATAAAATTTTTTTCGTCTATATAATTCGTCTATATAAGATGGTCTCGTAAAAAGTGCTAAATTAACAGGCTTATGTATTATAACTATTTGATTTTATTACGTCCTATTATTATGAAATTCGACTTTTTACGGTTACATCATATAAAATATTTTTGTAATTATTTTTTTCAATGAAAGCGCATTTTGAAAAATAGACTTTACTGAAAAAGTCAATATTTTATTTTTATCCTCGGGGGTGAACAACTCGTTCATGAGCCTTTATTTGCCTTGCAGTTTTGGTTATGTTGGTAATATTTTGTCAGAATATTAGAGAAAACCTGTTTTAATTCTTCATTGTTTTTAATATGATTAACAATCCCCTCAATTCTTATCACTGTTTCTCTATCAAGATCAGGTTCAATTATTGAGGCGTGGGGAGAAGGATAATCTGAAGATGGCATCTTCCCTAAAATAAGCTTTAGTGCATAGCTATTTTCTTCTTCTTTGTGCAAAGCTCTCACTTTTTCCTGATTACCGATTATTGACCGCTTATTCCTTAATTTTATAAATTTATTAATTTTTTTCTTTAATTGTTTTTCATTTTGCTGCACTACAGACATCCATTTGGTTTCATCGACTGCCACTATAATTTTTTGATTCTGTATGTCCAAGGGCTTGGTATGTTCAGCAAGCTTTGGTCCAACGATATTTACCCAATTTTTGACTAAAATATCTTTTTCAAGCCGAGTTTTGATAGCTTTTGACAATTGTTTGTTTTGGGAGCAAGGCAAATGCCTCAAAATATTTCGAATATCAGTAGGAAAGGAAGGATGAGAAACATTAGATTTTGGGTAATATTGATTCATAGGATATTTTTTTATTTACCTATTCGTTTATATAATGATTTGTTTATAAATAATGTGTTAAGATAATTATAAATTCAAGGGTTTGAGTTGATGCCTTAAAATATGAGTAGTTTGTATTAAGAAACGAGTTTCATTTTAGCGTACTTTGAAAAAAATTTCAAACCCTCAAAATCAATTTCAGCAATTTTCATTATGGATTCTATTCGAATGAAGGTTGGTAAAATGTTCGCTGAAGCGATAGAGGAAGATTTTTTATAAAGCAAACTAAGTGTACGTCAATGGTGGTGGCTATTTAGGTGAAATCATGAAAAGAGTATGTTCGGGTTTAGATGTGTTTATGAAAAAAAAGTCGCCTATCTTGGGGCAAAAAATTGGTTTGTTAGTTCATCCTGCTTCAGTTACCTTGAATTTGGTTCATGCTGTAGAGATTTTTAAAGAAAAATTAGGGAAAGGGCTGGTTTGTCTTCTTTCTCCTCAACATGGCTTATATGGAGAAACCCAGGATAATATGATTGAGGGGGAGGATTTTATTGAGCCGTGTTTTGGACTTCCGGTATTTAGCTTATATAGCCAAACACGGAAACCGGATAAGCGGATTTTAAATTCTATTGATACCCTGATTATCGATTTACAAGATGTCGGGGCCAGGTATTATACCTTCATCTGGACCATAGCTTTGTGTTTAGAAGCTTGTGCGGAACATAATAGAGAGGTATTGATTTTAGATCGTCCGAATCCTTTGGGTGGTGATAAGGTTGAAGGAAATATTTCATCTAAGGGTTTTCTTTCTTTTGTTGGACTTTATCCGCTTCCTCCCCGATATGGCTTGACTATAGGCGAATTAGCCCATTTTTTAAACACAGAATTTAAGATCAATGCTTCCCTGACGGTAGTTTGGATGGAAGGCTGGAAGCGTAAAATGAATTATGGGGATACATGTTTGCCCTGGATTGCTCCTTCTCCTAATATGCCCCGAATAGAGACGACTATGGTTTACCCTGGAATGTGTCTTTTAGAAGCTACGAATATCTCAGAAGGTAGGGGAACAACTTTACCCTTTGAGATGTTCGGGGCTCCTTTCATTCAGCCGTGGGAACTGGTTAGAGAATTAAATCTTTATACTCTTCCCGGGGTGACATTTCGTCCCTGTTATTTTCAACCCACTTTTCATAAATTTCAGGGCGAATTATGTGGAGGAGCTCAATTGCATGTAACAGATCGGTATGTGTTTAAACCATATCTGACTGGAATTGCCATTTTGCGCGCCATCCGAAAGTTATATCCCCATCACTTAGTGTGGAAATCTCCTCCTTATGAATATGAATATGAGAAATTACCTATTGATATTCTTTGTGGTACAGATAGTATCCGGAAACAAATAGACCGACAAATTTCTCTTAAGAAAATAGAAGCCGGGTGGAGAGATGGTTTTGAAGAGTTTTTGAAAATACGTCAGAATTATTTACATTATCATTAATTTTTAGGAAAGAGGATGAAAGCTGTTATCCTTGCTGCCGGCTTTGGTAAAAGACTTCGGCCTTTAACAGAATACCTCCCCAAGGTGTTAATTCCAATTTTAGGTGTTCCTGCTATAGACCATGTCTTGAATCACTTGTTTCAATACGATATTCAAGATGTGGGAGTTAATGTTCATTATCGATCTGAGCAGATTATTTCCTCCCTTCATTCACGTCACAGAAAACATAGAAACATTCGTATTTCTCAAGAAGAGGAAATCCTTGGGACCGGCGGAGCTCTTTATAATTTTCGTGAGTTTCTACAAGGAAAGGAACCTTTTTGGGTTCATAATGGGGATATTATCTGCGACCTCGATCTTATTTCTGCCTTGTCCATACACCAAAAAAAGGGGGCTCTGGCCACCTTGATTTTATGGGATTATCCGCCTATTAATTCTGTTCTTATGGATCAATCCGGAGATGTAATAGATTTTTTATCAAAAAGGCATCTTCACTCAGAGGTAAAAGATAAATATGAAAAAGGCAGATTAATGACCTATACCGGTATAGCTATTCTTGATCCAAAGATTTTAGATTATATACCCAAGGGCTGTTCTGAAATGCCAGAAGTCTATCAAAATATTATCAAAATTCATGGTCCGGGAAAAATTTGTGGCGTTAAAGGGAGAGGGCTGTATTGGGCGGATTTTGGGACCTTTGCAAAGTATTTGGATCTTCACCAGTATCTTTTGTCGAATAAAAGTGCAAATTGCTCGGGCAGCGCATTTCCTGAGAGCTTTATTCATAAAGCAGGGGAGTCCATTGTTATTGCAAAGTCCGCAAATCTTAATGGTTTTGTATCTATAGGAAATGATTGTGTTATTGAGGGAGATGTTTTTTTAAAAGATTGTATACTGTGGCCTGGGACCAAGGTTCGATCCGGTACTAAACTTCAGCGAAGTGTATTGAGCAAAGATTTTATATTTCAGGAAAATGATAAAAAAATCAAGCAATAAACAGAAAATAAAAGATATGAAAGATGTAAATGATAATAATATGGATAAGGATTTAATATTACAAGAACCTCTTTTGAAAGAAGCCCCAGGGGGTAGTTTTAAAACTGCTGCTACCAATGTGTTTTCACTTACTGCCGGTGGTTCGGACAGAATTTTTTATCGAATTCGGGAGGGGGATCGGAGCGTTGTTTTATTATGTGATAAAAACAAAGAAAATTTTTTATCATTTATTCAGATCGGACAATTTTTAAATGAAAATTCTATTCCCGTTCCACGCATTTATGGGTATGATTTTTTTCATCAAAAAGCCTTATTGGAGGATTTAGGAGATGAGGCTCTTTTTCAAAAAATTCGCTCCAGTAATACCAGTAATAATAGTGATCTTTTTCAGGAATGTTATCAGAAGGTTATAGATGTTTTAGTGGCTTTACAGGGGATCTCTCCTGAACAAACATCCGGGTGCGCAGCCCTCCAAAAAAGATGTTTTGACTATAAGCAACGAAGATGGGAAACTTCCTATTTTAGGCAATATTTTTTAAGAGAATATTGTAAGATTTTGATAAAGGATGAGGAAGAATTAGAGGAAGGGTTCCATCATCTGGCGGCAAGCTTTGCCCATGAGCCTTTTTTTTTAATGCATCGTGATTTTCAATCCCAAAACATTATCTGGAAAATTAATAAGCCATATTTGGTTGATTTTCAAGGGGCCAGGCTTGGAATTGCCGCCTATGATTTGGCTTCCCTTTTACATGATTGTTATATTGTATTAGAAGATGATTTGCGTGAATTGCTCATTTCGTATTATTTGAATCAGAGGCAACAGAGATTAGGAATTTATCAGAA
This sequence comes from Pseudomonadota bacterium, assembly GCA_030625085.1. Classification (GTDB taxonomy): domain Bacteria; phylum SZUA-182; class SZUA-182; order DTGQ01; family DTGQ01; genus DAOURK01. Next base: position 11,736 of record DAOURK010000022.1, on the reverse strand, counting down.
AAGAGAAGAATTTGACTCTTTATATCTTCGTTCGGCCCTTCAAAGAAATATGCAGGCACTTGGCGCTTTCAGTTTTCTAACTTTAGTAAAGAAAAAAAAACAATTCGAGCCCTTTATTCCTATTGGGATTCGGTATTTGAAATTAAATCTCCCTCACTATTCACCACTTGCCGTTTTAGAAAAAAAAATAAGGAATCTTCCCTTGATTTGATCTTTTTCTATTTTTTTTACTGAAAAATCAAAAATTTTATCTTCGGGGGTGAAAAAAGTTTTTCATGAGTGTTTATTTCAAAAATAGCCATATAACATTTTTAAAAATGAGGTTTTCATGATTCGTGGTGGCTCAGAGAGCCATGAGTGTTTGATCCTGGTATGTAGTCAGGTTATCGGATCATGGTCATAAGTTCTTTAATACAGAAAGGTTTATAAAGAATCCCGCACGTCTTTTCAACTAAGGTATTTGGCTGTTTTCCCAGAGGATGTCCGGTCATCATAACAGCCTTAATCTGAGGTTGCAGAGACATTACCTGGAGTAAGGTTTCTATTCCGTTAATTCCAGGCATTCTTATATCAATTAAAGCAATGTCGTATACATTTTTTTGGGCTTTCTCAATAGCGATGTATCCATTTGAGGCTTGAGTTACTTGCAATCCCTCTAGCTCTAAAATTTCAGCCAGGCTTTGTCGTACTCCCTCCTCATCATCAACTATGAGAATATTTGTCGGCTTTTTTTTCTTCATGGTTATTTGATAGATTTTTATCGATTATTTATTTTTTTAAATAATTAGATTTAAATAATTAGAAGTAGCATTTGAGAGATGAATAAGAGACGATATAGAGAAGACTTCCCTTATGAAACAATTTAGAGTATATTGAGAAAAGATTGCTGATAGAAGAGTCTAAGATTTATCGGAGAGAATCCTGAATAGATTATGAATAATGAAATTAATAAAGAAGGAATGCGGAAATATGCAATATAAAAAGGTTGCTGGTTTTTTTATTATTCTTTTTTTTCTTATTCCCACACACGTCCAAATACAGGCAGAATATATTTCTGTAGAAGAAAATGTTAAACCCGGGCAAGAAATTTTCCCCCTTAGAATTGGAGAAGAATTTATCTATACTATAAATTGGGGAATTATACGGGCTGGTTCAGCAACCCTAAAAGTGGATTCTTTGGTGAAGTGTGGAGACACAGAGTGTTATAAGGTTGAGACTCGTACACGAACCAATTCATTTTTTGATAAAATTTATAAGGTTAGAGATACAATAGAATCATTGGTGGAAACTTCTTTGAAACGATCACGATATTACAATAAAAAGCAGCAGGAAGGAAAATTTCGGAGAAACGACGAATTGATTTTTGATTATCATAAAGAAGAAGTAAGCCTGAAACGTAATGGCAGGATAAAGAATACTATTAAAATTCAGAGGGATAAAGATTTACTTGATCCTTTATCTGTGCTATATTATGTAAGGGGGATGAATCTACAAGTTGGAGATGTGATTGAGGCTCACCTTACCGATGGAAAAGCTACCTATTTGCTGCAAATTAATGTTATAAAGCGAGAGAGGGTAAAAACGTGGATCGGATACTTTGATTGTTTAAAAATTGAGCCCAAAATGCAGAATATAGAAGGGATATTTCATAAAAAGCATAAGGCTAAAATTTATATTTGGTTAACAAATGATAAACGCAAAATCCCGGTAAAAATACAAAGTGAAGTGTTTGTCGGCTCATTTAAGATTTTACTGAAAGAGATTCGAGGTTATTGAAGTAACCCGAATGAGAGAAAAAATTGTATTACAAGTGTCATTTATATTTTACTCCGCCTTGTCCGGATAGGGGATAAGATAAGAAGGTGAGAAACCATTAGGAATATTTTCGGATTTACTCAAGGATTACGTCCCAACCATCTAAAACAACTCGAGAAAATTTATCACCGCAGAATTTCCGGTCAAGAAATCATTACGTCAGAATTAGGTAGATATTTAACCGAGTTGTCTTTTAATCTTAAACGTCAAATCGGTATCATGGTTACCAGAAAAGGGGAGATCGTTTATGTTATTGTTGGAAACAACAAAGATATCCTTATCCCTCAATTAGATAAGTATAGACTTGGTCGCAAGAGGTTACGCGGTTTGAGGTTTTTGCACACTCACTTAAAAGGAGAGCCTCTTTCCGGAGATGATTTGACGGATTTGGCCTTATTGCGCCTTGACCTTATAGGGTGTATTGGTGTGGACAAATTAGGTTTGCCATCGTCTGTTTTTCTGGCCCATTTACTTCCACCGAATCAAGAGGGGAAAACTCATGAATTATTATCTCCTCGAGACATTCATCATATCAATATTGATTTTGACCAATTTATTATTGAATTAGAGAGGCAAATTACCAGAACAGAAAAAGAATCTCAACAAGTGATAAGCGGGGAGCGTGCTATTTTAATTGGGGTCAGAGATGGCCGGAAAGGTATCTCGGCTGAGGATTCTATCGAGGAATTAAAGGAATTGGCCCGAACCAGTTCCGTTCGGGTTTTGGATACAGTGATTCAAAACGTTCATCAACTGAATCCTAAATACTTATTAGGAAAAGGGAAGTTGAAAGAGTTGATTATCAAGGCCCTGCAGTTGGGGGCCAGTTTATTAATTTTTGATCAGGAGTTGACTGCGGCTCAGGCTCGTTCTATTAGTGAGATTGCGGAAATCAAAGTGCTGGATCGCACCCAGCTTATTTTAGATATTTTTGCCGAGCATGCTCATACTCCCGATGGAAAAATTCAAGTAGAATTGGCTCAACTAAAATATATTCTTCCTCGTCTTAAAGACAAAAGCACTGCTTTTTCCCGGCTGATGGGAGGGATTGGAGGCAGAGGCCCGGGGGAACAAAAATTGGAAACGGACAGAAGACATATTCGAGCCAGGATCTCATATCTTGAAAAAAAACTTGGTACTATCAGTAAGAGTCGTCGACAAAGAAGGGCTAAAAGAGCAGGTTCTTCCCTGCCGATAATTTCTATAGTCGGTTACACAAATGCCGGCAAATCTACTTTATTGAATGCCTTAACCCATAGCCATATTCTGGTTGAAAATATGTATTTTGCTACACTTGATACATCAAGTCGCCGGCTTCGCTTCCCTCGTGAACGGGAAGCAATTATTACTGATACTGTCGGTTTTATTCGTTCCTTGCCCCAGGATTTATTGGGAGCATTTCGTTCAACTTTTGAGGAATTAGATGATGCTGACTTACTTCTTCATGTCATAGATGTTGCTAACCCTTGTTTCCCTGAACAGATTGAGGCAGTAAAAAAGATTTTGTATGATTTAGATCTTAGCCATATTCCTATTTTACAAGTATTTAATAAAATAGATAAAATTTCACAGGAGATGTTTTCCATTTATAAGAAAAGATATCAGGGAGTTTTTATCTCTGCCGGATCCCTTGATAGTCTCAAACCCTTAATTATTCAATTAGAAGGAATGCTGGAAGATTATGGATGCTTTTACCCACGGGCTGGCCGGAGCGGTTATCGCCGGAGCTACATTTGAACCTTCTCTCGGGAAGTGGGCTGTAATTACCGGAGTAACCGTGTCCTTATTGCCGGATATTGATTTTTTATTAAAATTTATTAATAAAAAATTGTATATTAAATACCATCGAGGTTTTGCAAATTCAATTTTTTTTCTTATCCCTTTCTCTTTATTTTGGGGATATTTTTTTTATTGGATTTCCGGCCTCCATTTTTATTTTCATTTTGTAGGGTTGACCTTTCTGGTTCTCCTAAGCCATATCTTTTTTGATACCCTTAATCCCTTCGGGACCATGATTTTTGCTCCATTTTCCAATTATCGTTTTTCTTGGGATGCTGTTTATATTGTGGATTTTGTCTTTAGCGGATTACTCCTTTTCCCTCTCATTGCTTCTTATGTCTGGGCAACGTATAGTCAACGTATTTGTTTTATTTCTTTGGCTTCCTTAGGCCTCTATATTCTTTTTCGTTTTATTAATCATGCTCAGGCTAATCGCCACAATAAGCAATATATTGAAGCCAATCAATTGGAAGCAGAAAATTTTGCCTCATTGCCCTCGCATCGTTCTCCCTTTCGTTGGAATAATTTAATTGAAACCGAAGATTATATCTATAAAGGAGGCGTCAATATTTTAGAGCGGCAGGGTTTCAATGGTCACTATCGAAGCTGGCCAAAATTCAATTATCAGGATTCTGATGAAAATTCTGCTTGGATTCAAAAAGCTTTAGAGCTTCCGGAAGTAAAAACCTATCTTTGGTTTGCTCGTTTTCCGGTGACGAAATATCATGGTTTGGTACAAAATATTCATAGAGTTGCTTTTTATGATTTTCGCTTTGAAGGGTACAAAGGCAAACTTCCGTTTGTTTACATAGTGGACTTTTATCCTGATGGACAATTAAGAGGTCAACGCTTTCATCGTAATTGGGATTTAAGAATATTGACAAAAAATAGAAAAGGTATAGAATAAAATCAGTACATGATTTGAAATTGTACAATAATTTTTTATTTTTAGTCCAAAAAATTAACAACCCAACTACATTTTTCGGATATTCCTTTCTTAAAAAAATTTCCCCTAAATTAAATTAATTAAGCATTTAGATATTCTTTTATATATCTTTATAAATTCCGGTCTAATCTTTGCATCCTATTTTATAAAATATTAATAAATTCCAGCAGTGAACTAAGGTATTTACCTTGCCCCTTTATGGGCTATTTTTTTGTTGGGTTTATTATACTGAGGGGAGAGACTTGCGATGAACTATCATCGAATGATTGTGCCTGGAATAAAAATTATTCTTATTGCTTTTTTCTTATTTTCGGGATGTGATAGTAATTCATCTAAGGATAATAATCAAAATACAATAAGTGCTTCTGAAGATATTTCTGAAGGATCAACCAATCTTTCAGGTGTTACTTTGTCCGGAGTATTGGGGGATGTATTTTTTGTTCCTGCTTTGTATAAAGGTCCGGGAAATCCGGGGCCTGATGGTACTGTGGGTCCTCCTGATAATGCCGGAGAAGGTGCCCCTGAAGATGTTGACCCTAATAATTCTATAGCTGAAGAGGGGGGAGGCCCTACTGATGGCACCTCCGGTTCCCCGGATGGGACTACAGGTCCACCGGATGGAACTGATGGGGCCCCTGATGATGCATCCACTACAGGTTCAGGCAGAGGAGGAAATGGCCTGGGTGATTTTTCTCAGTATTCTCTGGTAGTGGTTTTGGAAGATACTGAATTGTATGGGGTCCCTGATATATATGGATATTTTCGAATTCAGCATTGTCCCCCCGGGGACCATACTTTGGCTATATTTCGTTATGGAGAGGTTGCGGCCAAAAAGCCGATTCGCATTAGTCATGGCTATGGTCTTGATTTGAAAGAGATTAACGAGATTGATGAAGATGGATTTTGTATTTGTAATGGATATGACGGATATCGTTTCCATTGGATTGATGAAAATGATGATGGGATTAATGATCATTTCCTGGATATTAATGGGGACGGATTTTGTGATTTTAGCGTTTTCCCTTACGCCCATGGGTATGGGTGGCAGGATGAGGATGAAGATGGGATAAATGATAATTTTATTGATGCGGATGGAGATGGGAAAAATGATTTATCACCTCAGCATTATTATGGATTTTTCTTCGGTTTTATTGATCTGGATAACGATGGGGTAAATGATTTTTTCCAGGACAGCGATGGCGATGGGATTGATGATCGCAATAACCTTGAATATATCCACGGGTATGGATGGCAGGATGAAGATGAGGACGGAGTCAATGATAATTTCACCGACGCTGATGGAGACGGCGTAAACGATTTGACCGGACTATTGGTGAATCATGGATATCAATTCAAGTTTGTAGATATAGATGAAGATGGGATTAATGATAATTTTTCAGATGTTGATGGTGATGGAATTTGTGACCTGGGGAAACCTTGGCAGGGGACCCCTTATACTCATGGATATGGATGGCAGGATGAAGACGGGGATGGGGTCAATGATAATTTTACCGACGCCGATGGAGACGGGGTCAATGATTTGACAGGAATGGCCTATTCCTATGGAGGAAATCGAGCTGGGTCCAGGGGCGTAAATGAAGATGAAGATGAAGATGAAGATGAAGGTGAAGATGAAGGTGAAGATGAAGCAAATGACTAATAATGATTATTTGCTTATAAAATAAAGTGCAGGTTAAGGTGGGTCAGGCTATTGAATTTTTTCCTATTTAAGATTGCTTCGATATAAATTCCGCTTATTCTTTAGTAAAAATCATTCCTAGATTTTTTTGCTACATAACCCAATAACCTACCATTTGTGATGTCATTTCAAGGAGCGAGACGACGAAAAATATTATTATAAAACAAATAGTTAAATATTTCTCCCTTTGGTCGAAATGACATGCATCATAGTAGGGACAATTTCATACACTATTGCCTGAATATCGATTGTGAAATTGAGTTTCTGAAAATGGTATAGAATTTTGGTAATCCTGTCTTTGTAACCGGTAATTAGAGAAACCTACACTTAAGATCAAAAAAATTAATAGTAATCGATTCTAAATTTTTTCGTCTTGTGTTGGGAGAATAATATACAAAGGTTGAGATTTGCCAAATACCACTTTTTACGATTTCATCAAGGGTAATTTAAAGTAATTTCTGCCCCGGCAATAAATTCTATATAATTAAAGGAGGTGAATGCCCTGAAGAATTGGTAGTTGAGGTTGGGGGGCTCATGGTTTTTGTAAGATTTATCTCGATTAACTTTTATCCTACCTACATGGATAAACAACATCTAAGGTTTTTGAAGGAGTCTAAAATGAAATCCACGAAAAATTTTTTTTTATTCGCCCTTGCTTTAATACTTTTATTTTCTGTGGCAGTGATCCCCACAGCTAATGCACAATATGGGCCTCCCCTTACAGCCTTTGGATTTTTTCCTTTTTTTCCTCCGGTTCCCTTTACTTCTTTTATCCCTTATGCCCCTACAGCGCTTCCTTTCTCTTATGGCCCTGCCCCTTTCCGAACTGCTGCCGTTTTAACTGCCTACTCAACCCCTGGAATCCCGGGAGTATCTTCTTCAACATTATTATTAGCTTCTTTAGGGCTCTTGCCGGCAATTCCCACGGTTGCCCCTGTAGTACCTATAGTACCTATAGCCCCCACAGCCCCCACATTGTATGCTAGTTTGGGACTTTTACCGGCGGTTCCCACATTTACGCCAGTGGTATCAACAACTCCTACAATTGGGCTTACTACAACTTTGTTGTTGGGAGGAGGGGGGTCTTCAATTACTTCCCTGCTTTTAGCTACCGGTGCGCTGACAGCCAGTCCTACTACAACATCTACTATCGGTACTTCGACGCTTTTATTGCTTGGAGGCGGAGTTTCTACAACAACACTGTTATTGCTTGGCCTTATTTAAGTTTAAAGATATTTAAGGCAAAAGATTTTTATATCGCCTTTTCAGGTTTAAAATCTGGAAAGGCGATTTTTTTTACTATTTTCAGATTGCTAGATGTCCGATTAAAAAAATAGTATACTCATCGAGGGCATAAATTACGCTTTGTAAATCTCAATCACAATTTATGGCCTTGCCAAGAATAATATTAAAATTGGTTTAGAAATCTTTTTACGAGACCATCAGTTATGATTTATGGATAAAGGATAAGATGAGCAGGCAGTTTAAGCATTTTCGAAGAAAATATCTACATTTTAGGTGTTGGCTTTTTCGCTCATGGATAGCATATATGCTTTTAGGGAATATCTTTTTGGCTAATTATTGTTTGGCCTCCACACCATCCAAGCCATCCATACCTTCCAATTCCGAGGATTCTCATGTCGTTTTGATCACCATTGATACACTGCGAGCTGATCGCCTTGGTTGCTATGGGTATGGGAAAATTAAAACTCCGGTTATTGATGCTTTAGCTGGGGAAGGAGTTTTATTTCAGCATGCTTATACACCTGTACCCGTTACTTTTCCCTCTCATGTTTCTATTTTAACAGGAATGTATCCGCCTTTTCATAAGGTTCGAAATAATGGTAATTTTACCCTCGATGATCAAGTGGTAACCTTGGCTGAGATTTTTTCCGATCATGGATATCAAACTTCGGCTTTTATTGGGGCCTATGTTCTTGATTCTTATTATGGGTTAGATCAGGGATTCAATTATTATGATGGTGATTTTTCAGAAGGCAAAGATAATAATGAGAAATTAATTCAAGAAAAGAGAGCCGAGCAGGTCACCAATTCTGCCGTAAGGTGGTTGGAGAAAAATCATAAACCGCCTTTTTTTATCTGGCTTCATTATTTCGATCCTCATGCTCCTTATGCTCCTCCCTCTCCCTTTTCAGAACAATATCATCAGGACCTTTACGATGGGGAAATCGCTTATACTGATCATTGCGTAGGAGAATTTTTTGATAAATTGCGTGAATTGGGAATATACGATAAAACCACGATTATTTTAACCTCCGATCATGGGGAAAGCCTTGGCGAGCATGGAGAATTAACCCATGGGGTATTTATTTATGATGTAACCTTACGTGTTCCTTTGATTATAAAAAATGGGTCATTTCCAATCTCCAAAAGGACTGTTTCCCAATTAGTGAGGACCATTGATATTGCCCCATCAGTTTTAAAAATGCAGGGGATTACCTATACCGGTCCGATGCATGGGAAAAGTTTTCTTAACTTAATTCAGGACAGACCGGAAAAAGCAGAAAGGGATTTGTATTGCGAATCTCACCTACCTTATTATAATCATGGCTGGAGTCCCTTGACAGGGTTACGTGCCGGGAACTGGAAATATATTCAAGCGCCAAAACCGGAATTATATAATCTGAAGCAAGATCCCTTGGAAAAACAAAATGTAATTCAAAAACAAAAGAGAATAAAAAATCAAATGGAGGAGAAGTTAAAAAAATTAGTTTCTTCTCTAGTATGCTCTGAATCATTGTCCCCTGAATCGAAAGATGAAGAAAAAATTTTGCCAAGCCAGGCTCAATTGGAAAAATTAATGAGTTTGGGATATATTGTTACTGCTTCCTCAAAACCCCAAAAAGGGCCTTTGTCTGATCCAAAGGATAAGATATGGCTGTTGGATTATTTAAACCGTGGTTTTGGTTTCCTGTTGGATGAAGACCCGAATCAAGCCATTTTTGAGTTTCGTACCTTGATCGAGAAAGATCCGGGGAATTTATTTGCTCATCTTATTCTTGGTTCAACCTATTGCAAGAAAAAATTATATGATTTAGCTTTGCAGGAATTCAAAAAGGTGATTGAAATAGATGATGCTTATATGGACATTCACAGCCGTTTAGCCTCTATCTATGAAATTAAGGGATTGCCTGAACAGGCCATAGAAGAATACACGCTGGCTATTGAAAAGTATCCCAGATGTGCGGAAAATTATAATCTTTTGGCTAATATCTATCTTGAAATGGAGCGTTACGATGAAGCTATACAGCATTTAAAGAAGGCCGTTGCATTGAAGCCTAATTTTGTTTTAGCTCACAATAATCTTGGTTTGGCCTATGGAAAGGTGAAACAGTATGCTTCAGCCTTAAAAGAGTTTCAAGAGGCGTTAAAAGAAAAACCCAGGCTGGCTGAAGTATATAATAATTTAGGTTGCGCTTATCTGGAATTGGGTATTATATTGAAACAAAGGGGAAAAACTGCTCAATTTCCCGCTATGAAACAGGAATTGGAGAGGGTTTATAAACAAATTCCTAAATTAAAAAAGCAGCCGGCTACAGCCTTTGATCTGGCACAAAAGGCTTTTCAGGATGCCTTAACCTTTGATGCCCATTATAAAGAAGCCAGAGTAAATTTAGGTATAACCTATCTTAATGCAGGGTTATTAAAAAAGTCTATAGATGAGTTTCAAAAAATCCTCATGGAAGATCCTACAGATATTCAATCTCGTTTGAATTTGGCAGTAGTTTATTTACAGAGTGAGGCGAAGAACAAGGGGATGGAGAGTCTTCAGAAAGTACTCAGGTTAGATCCTGATAATATTCAAGCCCATTATTATCTGGGGTCGGTGTATTTGAAAATGGGTCAGAATGAAAAAGCCATTGCCGAATTTCAATGTATGACTAAAATTAATCCCCAGGGCCCTGAGGCGCATTTTTCTTTGGGAGATGCCTATCGTAGTAGTGGACGGATTGAACAAGCAATTGATGAATATCGTAAGACCCTAAAGATTAATCCCCACCATCTAAGAGCCAGACAAAATCTTTCCTTATTATTAAATTCACCCTAAGTTATTAAATTTATAGTATAGAATTTTCATTTTATTTACGTGGCTTCCCGGGAATTTTTTAACATGAAAACGCATTTTGAAAAGTAGACTTTACTGAAAAAGTCAAAATTTTCATCCTCGGGGGTGAACAATTCATTAATGAGTGTTTAGACAGGCTAAACAGGATTGAATAGGATAAAAAAGAAAAATTTCATAAATCCTATTGATCCTGTCTAATTAAATTTTGATTTTTAGAATTTTTTATCAATAGATTTGAGCAGTCTTAAACTGCCTAAAGATTAGTTTTTGGTTTCAAGAGTTCGTTTGGTCGTTTAATAAAAATAGGGTTTTGCCCTCAAAAAGAGGGCAAAACCCTTTGCTTAAATCAGGGGAATGAGGGGGGATGGGATAATTCCCCTGATTTGTGCGCTTTCATTATCCAAAGGATCTATATATTTTTAAGATCCTTGGGATACCCCCCGGTTTCATTTAGATTAGGCCCGTTCCTAATAACGACAGACTGGATAATCCAGCGCCGGATAAGCCCATAGGACCGAGGCCGCCTAACATCATGCCGCCTAATCCGCCATACATACCACCGAGGCCGCCCATCATGCCGCCTAATCCGCCATACAGGAAAGTAGTCGAATCAAAACAGGTTTATATCGGATATCCTTGGTCAACAATTGATTGTCCTGAAGAAGTTAAGGATGAGATGTTCAAAAATATGGTAAATTATCTATATACGCGTGATCCTGAATATAAAATAGCTTGCGGGGTTATCCAAGATTCCTGGACGGATATACGGGATTTTTTAAAAAAATACAATTGTACTGTAGAAACCGAGTTTAAAACTTACTTTTTGGATATTACAAACCTTAGTAAACTCGATAATAGTGGTTATACCTTTAAAATCGGAACTTCTGATGACGAGGAAGCACTTTTTGAATTATGCAAGTCTGAACCCGGTTTCAATAATACCTTTCCAAATGAAGAAGCAGTGAAAATTTTTGTTAAAAATATCCTTAAGGAACTTGAAACGATACTTATTTACAAAAATGATGAATTAGTATCCTCTGGCGCAGTTCTTTCTTATGAACCAGATAGAAATAATATTATTAATACGCGATTTACAGCTACAAAAGATTATAAGTTCGAGTATTGGAAGGCATACGTTATTGAAATAGCTAAAATATTAATAAAGAAAGGTTTAGATGGAATGAAATTTACCTTATTTGATCGTCAACCAGAACATTTAGAATTTTATGATAAATATTCTTCAGGTTCTAGGACTGGATTTATATATGCAGTTCCGAAACCTTGAATGCTTTGAAAAATTTTTCAAAACTCAATAATTTTTCTATTCTTTTTTTTTCTGTAATAATATCTAAAAATAGTGATGATTAAAAATGGTATAATCAAATCAAAATGTTAAATATTCATATCCTT
>DAOURK010000127.1 GCA_030625085.1 Pseudomonadota bacterium | reverse complement strand
ATACAGCTATGCAGAGCTTTGAATGAAAAACAGATTAGGCTTAAAAATGGAAAGCGTCTTCTCTATGATGTGGGAGAATGCCCTAACCGCAAAATGTCCAAAAATTAAGGCCTGTTTGAACAGGATTTAAAGAAGTCTGGTTATTAAAGAAAAGATACAAAAATTTAAGAAATTAACCCCCGATTTTTTTGTTAATCACCAGAAAGAATTTTCTTTTGTAAAGCTTGAATATTTAGAAGATCAAGCACTATATGACAACCTCGTTAATTATTTTAAAAACAGGCAGGTTAAAAGAGAATTCTATGCATGGATATTAAACCGTATTTTTGAAAAACATGAGCTGGAAATTTTTACTTCAACGCAGATCATTGAAGACATAAGAAGAATTGAAGAAAATATATAAAATAATTAATGAATGCGACAAACTTTTAAATTAGTCGCTTTAAAATCAATAGGATAGCTTGACAATGATAAACCAGTTATGTTAATTTCTTTTTCAGATAACAAAGTGCTCTTTTAAAAATTAATCCGGTATTTCTTTTTTATCCCTTTAGATAAAAAAGAGGCCAGCCTCGAACTTGGCGGAACCAGGCTGGCCAGCACACAAAACACAACCCGGTTTTTATATCAGATTGCGCTTTCTTTTTTAGTATAGCTAACTAATTGATTATTTACAAGTATTTTTTTAAGAAAAGGAGGTTTGTATGAATCAGGACAGAGTATTTGTTTCGGATAAATTGATCTGGACGATCAAAGACCACAAAGAACCTATCTTTAGGATAGCTGTTAACTGTGATGTGAATCCATCAAGCTTAAGCAGAATCATTAATAGAGTTGAAACAGTCAAAGAGAGTGATCCAAGAATTTTAAGACTTGCTGAGTATTTAGGGCTTAATGCGGAGGAGTGCTTTGAATGCAAGGTAGCAATATAAAGGAAAAAAAGAATGCAACCTATATTTGAAAATTATCAAAAAAATGCGGGCGCAGTGTTGTGCTGTCCGAGGTGTGGATTTAATTATCTACATCATACGCGTATAGAAGTATTTGAACGAAGTGAAGATGACGAAAAAGGGACCCATGTAATTGTTGATAACGACAAAATTTTGGTAGATAAAAATTTAGAAAATAATCCTTCCATGAGAAGGGATGGTCTAAAAATTTTCTTTTGGTGTGAAGGTTGTTCTCCCGATGATGGTTCTTTGGACGATATTGTCATGACAATTGCGCAGCACAAAGGAAAAACATTGGTAAATATTGAAGAAACTTCAAAACGGTGTGATGATGGATCAGCAGACACTTAAGGCATGTATAGAACAAATAAAACACGCTATCCCGATTGAAGAAATTATTGGAGAGGACGTAGAGCTTACAAAGCAGGGAAACGATCTAAGGGGTAAACATCCGGACTATGCAAGTAATAGTGGTAAATCATTAGTGGTTACTCCTTCTAAAGGACTTTGGAATTATTTTGGTGAGGATGAAAAGCAAAAAGGGGGTGGAGACCATTTTGATTGGTTGATGTCCTATCGAAAAATGATTTTTAAGGAAGCTCTTTCATACTTATCAAGGAGGGTAAATATTCCCCTTCCGAATATGTCGGAGGAAGAGCGCCAACATCAGGAACAAATTTATCATGATAGAAAAGAAATTTACCCTCTCCTGCAAGCAGCCGCTATGTTCTATCATTCACAAATAACAGAGGACCATCGAAGACATATTCTTGATAAATGGGGCCTAACTTCTGAAACAATAGATAAGCTCCTTATTGGCTATGCGCCACCCGGAGGCCATACCCTTTTTAAGACTATGCAGACAAAAGGCTATACCAGGGAGTTGCTCCTAAAATCCGGCCTATTTTTAGGAATAAAAAAGGAAATCCCATTTGATTTTTTCCAGGGCCGATATATCTTCCCTTATTGGAATAATCATAGTGTTGTTTATTTCATTGGGAGGAAAACTGATCAGACGCCTGTCAATGAATTTGAAACTTACAAATATAAAAAACTTCCAGTACATTCTGAACGTCATGAATTTATTAGTCCTGTTATTTCAAATGAATGGTTCTATGGTGAAGATGAAATCATAGGGGCTAAAGAGATCTTATTAACTGAAGGGGTAACTGATTGTTGCTCTGCAAATCAAAATAATATTCCCTGCATAAGCCCTGTAACTGTACAATTCAGCAAAAAAGACTATCCGAAAATCCTTCGCTTATGCCAAAAGGCTGAGAAGACTTCCATCTGTAATGACAATGAAAAAGGTGCAGTAGGCATTAAAGGTGCCCTCACTACAGCAAAATTCCTTGACAGTAAGGGTATACAGGTGAAAATAGTTACCCTTCCCCGGCCTGAGGGTGTAGACAAGATTGATGTAGCCGATTATTTGAAGGATCACAGCAAAGATGATTTAAAAAATCTATTCGGTAAAGCCCTGTCTTATTGGAAATTTAGGATTGATATATTATCAGTGCCTGATGACGACCTTGAAAAGATAAAAGTAGTGAAAAATTTCGTTGAAACTGAGTTGCTTGATTATGACGAACTGGCAGCCGGCGCACTGATTAAAGGAATACTTAAAACTAAATTTAATCTTGATCCAAGAGAAACGAAAGCACTTATAGGCCAATGCGATAAGGCAATTAAGGCGCAAAAAAAACTTTCCAGGACGGGGCCAAACGAGGATAAGCCCAATGAGTCGGCAATCATTGAAAAAAATGGACGGTTATATAAAATTAAAAAATCGAATAATGGCGGAGATCCGGATGAAATACCTATCACATCTTTTATTGTTGAGCCTATAGTATCTACTTCCATCGTCAGGGAAGGCGAAATTTTAAGTGTAAAAATAAAAACTAAATATAAAGAATTTGAAATAGATCTCCCCTCTGACTGTTGGAGTGCTGTACCTAAAATTTTGAAACTCCTTCCCGGTAAAGAAACAATCTTTACCGGCAATCTGGTAGACTTACAGCATCTCCGATTATTCCTTTCTACAAAAAAAATGCCTCACAAATTAGGCTTAAGGACTTCCGGGTTTTATGAAGGAAAATTTGTCACTGAGGAAGGGGCCTTGTCCAGTAATGGAACAATAGGAGATGTGGTTTATAAAAATGAGGTGCCGACACATTGTCAATTGATATCCACTGAGCCCGCCACGAAAGAAGACCTTGCAAAAATCAAAGATCATATAGACTGCTTTAACGTCAAGTCTGTGGTTTTGCCTGTTCTTGGATGGATTATAGCTTGTTTCTTTAAAGTTAGGATTAGCAAAGCATCACAACAATTGGGGCGCGGTAATGGATTTCCCCTTATAAATATTCAAGGGGAGGCCGGCGCAGGGAAGACCTGCACCATGTGTGAAGTGAAGCGGATATGTGTTTTGGATAATGAACCAAAGTCAATTAGCGAGTTAACCGAGTTCACCATAATGAAACTTCTGGATGGATCAAACACTATCCCCGCTTTTCTGGAAGAAAATAAACTTTGCTTTCAGGATAGAAAACAGCAAGCAATGATTTCAACTATGATCAGGTCCACTTATAATTGTTTTGAGGGGGAGCGGGGCCGGCAAGATCAGACTACACGAGTTTATCGCTATCAGGCTCCTGTTGTTATGATAGGGGAAACCGGTTTTACAGAATCGGCGCTTCTCGATCGATTCATTGTTGTTCAACTCTCCAAAAAGGATAGTTCCCCTTACATGGAAAATTTCCAAAACCTCAGGAAGCTACCCTTAGAAAAGTTAGGCCGTAGTATTTTGGAAAGGTCTCTAAGCATGGATGATGCTGCAATTAAGACCATTCTTGAAGGAGAACTAAAAGCTATTGATAAAGCCCTCACAGATAGACCAAGCGTTAATGCTGCTATATGTCGTTTCGGCTTGCGCATACTGCAGGATGTATTAGACAAAAAATTTGATTTATCGATAGTGGATAAGGCGGTATTAGAAGGAATTTCAGAGGATGGAATGACGAAGCGTAAAAGTGCAGTTGATAAGATCCTTGAGGCCATGTGCCTTATGGCGCAGCCTGGTAATAAAACTGATGGATACGATGACCTTCTCCGGCCTAAAACGGATTACTGTGTGACTAAAGAGCTTTTAAAACTCTACACCAGCCGAATGTATCCTAAGTTTCGGAAATGGGCAAAAGCGTATGGATTTGAGGGGGATCTTCTGCCGGAAAATACATTCAAAAAGCAGGTTCAAAAAGAAGGTTATTTTGTATCAATCGGCTCCATGAAAATCGGCGGAATGAGTCGGCGGGGACTGGCTTTGAATATTGACGCCATGAAGGCAAAAGGATTGGAAATTTACGAACCATGGACACCACAGGAAAAGGAAAAAGAGGAGTGACCCGGAGGGGCTTGACTAGGTTTGGTTACGGTAGTTACACTTCGGTTACGCTTTTTAGTATTAGCGCTTTAATAAAGAAAACAACTGCTTATATATATATAGTTACGGTAGTTACTAAAGTTACGCTTTTTATTATTACTATACACACGAGAGCAAAAAACACACACATTAAAAATAATAGAAATTTTATTTCATATATAGCCCGTATGTGTGATTTAAAAAAGCGTAACTTTAGTAACTTTTTGAGTTATGGCTTTATTTGCAGATAGTTAAACCCGTAACTTTTTTGTAACCTTCGTAACTTTTAGGGGATTTGGTTACGCTTTTTAAAAATAGCATTGTTTTTAAAGGGATTCCAAATTAACACAGCCTGAGAAAATATGATTTGAGGTAATTAACCAGCATGGCAAGAGATTGTGAGCATTGCCGCTTCATCATCCGTTGGCCTGAAATGGGCAAGAATTACTGCGGATGGTGGGTATTGACGGAAGGAAAAGCAAAGAAAGTAGAACTTAGCAAGTTATTGGAGTGCCCGAAAACGGCATCAACACAACCCAGCAAAACCAATCATTGAAAGGAGTGTATGAAATTATGAGCAAAGTATTAGAAAAAACTGAATTATTAAATCAAGCTGATACCCCGGCATTATTAAAAATGGCTGAGAGGATCGCTAAAGCTAAGTTTGATGGGCATTTGACAATTATGAGGTTCACCTGTCATTGGAAGGCCATGTTCTACACCCCTAATTTGGATGGCGGTTGTCGGGGAGAGGTTGCTCAGTTAAAGCCTGCCAAAACTCTTCGTGAGGCTTTGTTGAATCTGATTTCAGATTTTCAAACGGAAAATTGATTTTAAAAAATCAAAGGCCGGGTCTATGACCACCCGGCCAGGGGAAGCATGGAGGTAAGCTTATGTCACAGAGTATATCACAAAAGAAAAAAAGGCCAAGATGGGAATGTAAATACACACCACTTCAAATTATACCGGCTGCTGAAGGGTGGAAGGCTGTTTTCATGGATTACAACCCAGAGTCTGAAGTACCGGCATTAATACCATTTCCAGTTATTTGTTGGTGTTTAGTTGAGGAGGAGGCAAAACGTGTGTGGGATGGCCGGGGTGAGATCAGAAGAAGAAAAATAGTAACAGGTATGATTTTTTATGAAAGAGAGATTAAGCTTGTTGATGAGCTTAATGACTATGAGCTGTATGACGACTTCATGGGTTTTGTTGGATATCTTCCGCCAGGTGGAAAACTTGAGGATTTGCAGGAAGAGGCAATAAGTGTTCGTGAGGTATATTTATTATGGGAAAAAAGATATTTTAAGGGAAATGAAGCGGTTTCAGCAATTAGCAGACCTCCACAATAAAATAGTCAAGGGCTGAGGCTTGGGAGATGCTTTGGCTCTTGGCTCAATGCTTCCGGTCTTTGGGCCGGGAAGAAACTTGAATAAGTGTTATGGAAGCAAAAATAACTTTACCTCAAGAACTAATTGATGAAATAATAGAAGGGCTATTCACAAAAATTAAGCCTTTAATAGCCAAAAATGGCCGGTCAGTAGCTGACGATACTATTTTTGATGTTAAAGGGCTTTGTAAATACCTTTCTGTTTCTGATAAATGGGTATATGAGCGGACTCATTTAAAAGAAATACCTCATCTCAAGGTTCAGGGCTTACTACGTTTTCGCAAACGTGATATTGATAAATGGCTAGACTCATTTAAAATGCCTAATACAAGTACGCCCAAACCTATCTTAAGAGCCATAAACAAAAATAAAGGAGGGATGAGGTAATGGCTAAAGGAATTTATAAACGAGGTAAAACATATTGGATTCGGTATGCCGGGAGTGATGGGAGGATAATTTATGAATCCACAAAGTCAACTAAATTTAAAGTTGCAGAAATATTACTGCTTAAGAGAAAAGAGACAGTAGCAGAAGGCTTGAAGCCGGAAATAAAAAAAATTCCCAATTATTCCTTTAAACAGCTTATCGAAAAATATTTAGATTGGATGGAGGGGAGACAGCGCTCAGCAAGTACCAAAAGGTATCGGATTAGAGGCAGTGATAAGAATACTAAGGACAGTTTGTCTATTGAAGGTGCCTTTGGGAATTTACCATTAAAAGATTTCAATACTCAGATTGTTGAACAGTACCAAACGGAATTGATTAAAAAGGGGCTTAAACCTGCCAGTATTAATAAGAATATTGGGATAGTAAAGCATATGTTCAAAAAAGCAGTGGATTGGGATATGGTGAGCGAAGAAGTGCTTAAAAAGATAAGAAAGGTTGAACATTTTAAAGAAGATAATGGGCGATTAAGATATTTAACCATAGATGAATGCCATAATTTAATTGATTCTTGTGATCCCGAATTAAAATCTATTGTCATAACCGCCCTTCATACCGGCGCAAGAAAAGGGAAAATTCTTGGCCTGAAATGGCAAAAAGTCGACTTAAGGCATGGGTTTATCTCATTGGATAAAACAAAAAATGGAGAAGGAAGGGAAATCCCTATTGATGAAACTCTTGAGGAGACCTTAAAGGCCATAGTAAGGCGGTTAGATGTCCCTTATGTATTCTATAATTCTCAAACAGAGAAACCATATACTGATATTAGAAAACCATTTCAAAAAGCTTTGAAAAAGGCAAACATTAAAGATTTTACTTTTCACGATTTGAGGCATACTTTCGCCAGTCATTTGGTGATGGGCGGAACGGACTTGGCAACAGTAAGAGACCTCTTAGGGCATAAGACCCTCACTATGACTCTCAGGTATGCTCATTTAGCGCCAAGCCATAAAGAAAAGGCGATTAAAAAGCTGGATAGTATTTTTGGCCGAAAGAAACCAACTATACAAAAACTATACAAAAAGGCGGGTAAAAAATGCTAAAGATGGTGGAGGACAGGGGATTTGAACCCCTGACTTCTGCCATGCGAAGGCAGCGCTCTCCCGCTGAGCTAGTCCCCCATAAAGATTTATTACAGATTTATTATAATAGGAAAAATTGGCCTTAGTCAATAAATTTAAATAATAACAAGCCTCCATGGAAAAGCAAAAATCTTTATTTTTATTAAAATTATTTAGGTTTGGACGGATACAGCAGCCCAAGTTCGGTGAGGTGTTCCCGGGCAACCATGGCCGGGGCATCTGTCAGGGGACAGTAAGCGCTCCGATTTTTCGGAAAGGCCATTACTTCTCGGATAGATGATGTGCCTAAGATCATAGAAACAACACGATCCATACCCAAGGCAATTCCTCCGTGGGGTGGCGCCCCATAATCAAGTGCACGTAAGAAAAATCCAAATTTTTCCTTAACCTCTTCTTCAGAAAGCCCCAAGGCTTGGAAAATTCTGTGCTGCACCTCACTATTATTAATACGAATACTCCCACCCCCAAGTTCCTCTCCATTAATCACCAGATCATAGGAGCGTGAGTGAAGCTCCAGGAGCGCCTTGTGGTCGGTGGGATCAAAATTAATATGATCAGGTGCTGTAAAGGGATGATGGATAGAGGTTATACCCTTATCGCCTAGCTTAAACAGGGGAAAATTAATGACCCACACCGGATGAAAGACACCCTGAGGAATGAGGTCAAGCCGAACCGCCAAATGCAGGCGCAAAAGTCCAAGCACTGACGTAACAACCTCATAGGATGAATCAGCAATCATAATAATCACATCATCACTCTCAGCTCCAAAGCGTTTGATAATTGCCCTTTGCTCTTCCTTACTAAAAAACTGGACGATATTGGACTCCAGTTGACCCTCTATCACACGCATCCAGGTCATGCCCCTGGCGCCAAAGCCGGGGACTATTTGTTTGGCGTATTCGTTTTGAAGAACGTTTTTACTTAACTTCTCTGATTCTCCCTTAACATTAATACCTTTGATACATCCGCCACGGTCTATGATCTGCCTGAAGATCCCATATCCTGTTTTTTTAAAAATGTCGGTGGCTTCAACAAATCTTAAGCCAAACCGAAGATCAGGTCTGTCTGAACCAGTGGTATCCATAGCCTCCTGATAGGTCATTTTAGGAAACGGTTGAGGAAGGCTGATACCTCCAACAGCAAAAATCTTCACGGTAACTTCTTCGATAAGCTTGTAAATAAAGTCCTCATCAATAAAGGAGGCCTCCAAATCAAGCTGCGTGAACTCAGGCTGGCGGTTGGGGCGAAGATCTTCATCACGAAAACATTTAACTATCTGGAAGTAACGCTCAAATCCACTGATCATAAGGAGTTGTTTAAAAATCTGGGGCGACTGGGGAAGTGCGTAAAAATGTTTATGGTGAACACGGCTGGGAACTAAATAGTCACGTGCACCTTCGGGTGTACTTTTGGTCAAAACCGGTGTTTCTACCTCGATAAATCCCTGCTCGTCCAGGTAGTCACGAATACATTTATGTATACGATGCCTCTTGATGAGGTAATCCTGCATGGTTGGTCGTCGAAGGTCCAGGTAACGATATTGAAGTCTTAAGTCCTCAGCCACTGGGCCCATGCCTTTGATATTGGCCCCGGCAATCATCGCCTTTTCTGATATCTGAAAGGGCAACCTTTTAGCTTTACTCAGGATGCTCAAATCAGTAGCCATGACCTCGATCTGCCCGGTTTCAAGATAAGGATTTTCAGTGCCTTTTTCCCTCTTGACGACTTGTCCACAAACAGCAATACAAAATTCTTTCCTCAGTTTAGCGGCGCGTTTGCAAATTTTGTCTGAAGCAAATTCAGGGCTGAACACAACCTGCACAAGACCGCTCCGGTCCCGCACATGGATAAACAGCACTTCTCCATGATCTCTCAGCGCATCAACCCAGCCATTTATTTTAACCTCACACCCTACATTGGACAAGCGCAACTCTCCGCAGTATGATCGTCCCTGGTTGCTCATTATTCTTTCTTCCTTTCCGTCAAATCTAAATCTAAAATGTCAATTATGATGGTCTCGTAAAAAGTCTCATCTAAATCTCATTTCGAATGGATGTGAGAAATCTTTATCGCACAAGATGCTGAAAAACATAAAATTTCTCCCTGAGGTCAAAATAACAAATTTACCAAAAAGGATTTTTTACGAATGCATCAATTATGAGCTGATAATTTTCATTTAGTTCCCATATCTATCATAGCGTCTACATCAAAACAAAACCGGCATTACCGATTATAACCTTTTGACCGATAGTTTTCAGCAAAAAAAGACCCTAATTTCGGTTTTTATTTTTCATTCACAAATTCACTCACAGGATTTTAAAAATCTTATGTAAGGTTTTTCACCTACCCAAAGAGAGTTTGATCTAGCCTCCAGACTCCACAAACACCGTCTGATATTTGTCAAAGGGACGGAAGACCATGCTCGACACTTCAAGATGCAGGAGTTAATCCGGAAAGCTGGAAACCAGCTTATTCGTCGCCGATTCATAACGATCGCCGAATTAATCGCCGCTGTTTATGCCAGTTTGGTTCAATATCTGGAAGATCAGGAACTAATACGTGTCGGTCCCTTTGATTCTACATTTTGCCGTAATGCTTCCCTGGATGATCTGTCAGAAGAAAAAATAGGATGGTTCCTTCGAAATGCCCACAGAGCAAGGGGCTTTCCTTTGCTGGAAGACACAGGATCGGCGGATGTTTTGACCCACCTTAACTTGCTTGACAGGGGGCGACCCACCCATGCCGCCATTTTACTATTTGGTAAACAACCACAGCGTTTTTTGATTTCCTCTGAAATCAAATGTGCCCATTTTCACGGTACAGAGGTGGCTAAACCTATTCCCTCTTACCAGGTCTATAAAGGAACTGTTTTTGACTTAGTCGACCAAGCCGTTGATTTCGTCATGTCAAGAATCAATTTGTGGGTTGGGACACGCAAAGATGGCCCTCAGGCTCCGGTAAAATATGAGATCCCCCGTGAAGTAGTGTCTGAAGCCATAGTTAATGCCGTTGCTCATCGCGATTACACCAGTAATGGCAGCGTACAAGTCATGCTGTTTGCCGATCGTTTGGAGATCTGGAATCCAGGCAATCTGCCTCCTTCACTTTCCCTGGAAAAACTGAGGGAACATCATGGTTCAGTGCCGGGCAATCCGCTGCTTGCCGAACCGCTCTATCTCACTAAGTACATAGAACGTATGGGCACCGGGACCCTTGATATGATTAGGCGATGCCATGAAGCCGGCTTGCCAGAGCCAGAATTCACCATTTCTGACGGATTTGTAACTACGCTTCACCGGAAAACACCTGTTACTCCTGAAGTCACCCCGCAAGTCAGCACTAAGTTGGCACTAAGTCGGCACCAAGTCGATATCCTGCATGAATGCCTTATTGATAAGCCTTTGCAGGTATTGATGGAAATTACTGGCCGTTCTGACCGCACTAAGTTCAGGAACCAAGTGTTAAATACACTGCTGCAAGATGACTTAATCGAAATGACCATCCCCGATAAGCCCCGCAGCAGTAAACAGAAATACAGACTGACCGAAAAAGGAAAAGCCTTTCTGGAAAGCATTCAGGAAGATGATGAATGATAAAACAATGCTCTCGTCAAGTTAATAAAATCACTTCGCGATACTATCCGGCCTGGTTTAAAATTATCACATAGCGGCGGTGCCCCCGAGGATCTTCTTCTTTTGCATGGCGCTGACAACCCCCGTCTCAAACCTCTCCGATGATAAAGGTGCCTGAATAATATGGATGCGCAGCCATCCGGTTCGCTCCAGAATCTTGAGATAATCATCTAACAGGATGGAATCTGCCGCAATTTCGCTCTTGGCGGGTTTATGCTGAAAATCCCTCCAGTCTGCATTGATAAAGGCAAGTGTTGTGGAAGTTTTGGTATGTTGCCTAAGCAAAGTAAAAAAGCGCTCAAAAAAGTGTAAGTGCTCCTTCAGTGACAGCATGGATATGCTCTTTTGGGCATACTCTTCTGCTTTTTTACCAAAACAGGAAGGATTAAAAATAATCAGGTCCGGTTTCACTTTCGCATTGAGCACTCCCAAATTTATACTGCTTTGCAATGCGTCTATTTAGCATCAAGGGGTATCAAAATCTGCGACAACTTGTCTCAGAAATTCCCTGGGTACACAATCTTGCTTTGCTAAATTTTGTGAAAAATCCCCTTGCACGAGAGTTATCGATTTTTTCAACGGGATAAGACCAATCCCAAACAGAAAAAACGAAAGGGTCACAGCATACTCTGTAACCCTTTGATAATAAAAGAGACGGCGATGGGATTTGAACCCGCGACCTGCTGATTACGAATCAGGGAACCACTGCTTCCTATACTCCTCACATTAGATAACTTTATGAAATTATTAAATTTTATTTGGCAGGCTTTTTCTGATTTATTCCCATTTTTGCCTATTTTGGAAAGTTTTTCACTCACAAATCGACTCACAGGATTTTAAAATACATTTGACTATTAAACCATGACCAGTTATGGTTGTAGTCGAAATTGGGGACTATCACTAAAATTATAGGGAGAGAAAACATGAACAGCTCTCAAGTCCCAACCCTACCTTATTGGGAGCAGCCCGAATCACGCCGGTTGGAATTTAAGGAACAATTTCCTAAAGGAGCCCATGTGGCCAAGACTGTAATTGCCTTTGCTAATGGTGCGGGCGGAAAAATCATTTTTGGCGTACAGAGCCACCCCAGGCAAATTATCGGCATTCCGGATAATGAGCTTTTTTTGCTTGAAGAGCGTATCTCAAATCATATTTTTAGTCAATGCACTCCAACCATTATTCCTGAAATTTATATTCAAGCTGTTGAAGGGAAAAGTCTCCTGGTGATAGAAATCTTCCCTGGTTCGCATAAGCCATATTATCTTAAGGAGAAAGGAAGACACAAAGGGACCTATGTCCGCATCGGTTCTACCAATAAACTGGCATCCCAAGAGATGCTGGAAGAGCTTGAAAGGCAGCGACGAAAGGTTTCATTTGACGCTCAGCCAATTTATGATCTCTCTCTCACAGAGATCAATCTTGATCACTTTAAAGCAGATTATCAGAAAGCTACCGGCCGGGCTCTTGATAAAAAGCAATTAAAAAATTTAGGGCTATTGTTTTATGAGCGAGATCAGATGTATCCAACCTATGCGGCTGTTCTCTTATCTGACTCACCAGCCCGCAACCACCTTTTTCCCTATGCCAAAATCGAATGTGCTCGCTTTAAGGGAATAGATACAAGCATATTTTTAGACCAAATGAGCATTAAAGGCCCAATATATAAAGCAGTGGAACCCTGCCTGACTTTTATCAAAAAAAATATTGCCCTCTCCTCCCATATTGGTGAGGTTTACCGGGAGGATCGATGGGAATACCCTCTTGAAGCCATCCGTGAAGCTATCTGCAATGCCATTATCCACAGAGATTACACCATCTTGGGAAGCGATATCAAGGTGGCTATTTTTGATGATATGCTGGAAATTACCAGCCCCGGCCCCTTACCGGACACCATGCCCCTTGAGGAATTGGGCACTGGCCGTTCAGAAATTAGAAATCGCTCTCTCGCCCCCATATTCAAGGACTTAAAGTTGATTGAAGCATGGGGGACAGGGATTCAGAAAATGAAAAAGGAGCTTTTGAACTATCCGGAAATTGAGCTTATCCTACAGGAAGCAGGATATGCTTTCCAAATCCAATTTAGAAAAAAGGAGGCTACCGGACAAGTACCGGACAAGTACCGGACAAGTTGAAACTCTTACCATTTTGCAGTGAAGAAAGATCAATCAAAGAAATGATGGCCTTTTTACATTTAAGACATCGTGAAACTTTCATGAAAAATTACCTTCATCCCCTTATGGAAAATAAGCTCTTGGCCATGACTATACCGGACAAGCCAAGAAGTTCAAAACAAAGATACATTATAACCCCCAAAGGCCTTGAAGAATTGAAAAGAGAATCAGGTAAATCAGGATGAAAATTATCGGCCTCATTTAAGCAGTAAAAAGAAGATTTATTTTAATATACAAAATCCTAGTGCCCCTGCCCTGCCTGGTTTAAAATTATTACATAGCGGCTGGTGACCCCGAGTATCTTCTTCTTTTGCATGGCGCTGACCACCCCCGCATCAAACCTCTCCGATGACAAAGGCGCCTGAATAATATGGGTGCGCAGCCATCCGGTTTTTGCCAGGATCTTAAGATAATCGTCCACCAGGATGGAATTTGCCGCAATTTCACGCTTGGCGGGTTTATGCTGAAAATCCCGCCAGTCTGCATTGATAAAGGCAAGTGTGGTGGAAGTTTTGGTATGTTGCCGAAGCAAAGTAAAAAAGCGCTCAAAGAAGTGTAGGTACTTTTTCCGTGGCAGCATGGATATGCTCTTTTGGGCATACTCTTCTGCTTTTTTATCAAAATAGGGAGGATCAAAGATAATCAGGTCAGGTTTCTCTTTTGCACTGAGCACTCCCAAATTTGTATTGCCTTTCAGGTCCCAATAAAACTGTTCTATCTCCGGCCTTTTGTCTGGGCGATCGATCATATCAAGTGTCCAGCATCTGCGGTTAAAAGCAAGACAGGTGTCCGGCGTAACGCCTCCCCCTCCCATGGGATCAAAGACCAGATCATTCTGCTCAGAAAAATAGTAGAGAATATGGGCGATCAATTGCGCTGGAATGCGCCCCGGCCACTCATCCCCAAAACGCTTATCACAGTTATTGAAGCTCCACTGATCCCAGGTGCGCAGTCCCCAATTCAGCGCCCTGAAGCGCTCAAGATCGGTTTTTCCCCGCAAGGCTATTGACCACACCATTGGTTCCGTCCATCCGTGCTTTTCAGCAACGTGCGAAACAGTATAACCTCTTGATAAATCAGCATTTAGTAAAAATGGAAGCGTTTCCATTTT
>DAOURK010000039.1 GCA_030625085.1 Pseudomonadota bacterium | reverse complement strand
GAATAGAAATTCTAAACAAAAAAAAATGATAAAAAAAATTCAAAAAATTATCAAAGATGTATATTTTCCAGAAAAGTTGATAGATATCTTTAAATTTAGATTAACTGCTTAAAATCCAACGGGAGTTTTTTTCTATAGCATGGATATGTTTGTCGGGGAGTATTACGGCAGGATCCATTTATACAGAAATGACGGGGATAGCACAGCACCTGTGTGGACAGCAACTGGTATGATAACAGATTCGGGGGGAAGCACCATAGATGTGGGCTCACGTAGCAATCCGGCCTTTGTAGATATAGACGATGACGGTGACATGGATATGTTTGTCGGGGAGTATTACGGCAGGATCCATTTATACAGGAATGACGGAGATAGTAGCGCACCCGTGTGGACAGCAACTGGTATGATAACAGATTCGGGGGGAAGCGCCATAGATGTGGGCTACTGGAGCAGCCCGACCTTTGTAGATATCGACAATGACGCTGATATAGATATGTTTATCGGGGAATCCGGCGGCAGGATCTATTTATACAGGAATGACGGAGATAGCAGCGCACCTGTCTGGATATCAACAGGTATGATCACAAATTCGGGAGGGGGCACCATAGATGTGGGCTCCTATAGCAACCCGGCCTTTGCAGATATAGACGATGACGGCGACATGGATATGTTTGTCGGGGAATCCGGCGGCAGGATCTATTTATACAGGAATGACGGAGATAGCAGCGCACCCGTGTGGACAGCAACTGGTATGATAACAAATTCGGGGGGAAGCACCATAGATGTGGGCTCCTATAGCAGCCCGGCCTTTGCGGATATAGACGATGACGGTGACATGGATATGTTTGTCGGGGAATCCGGCGGCAGAATCTATTTATACAGAAATGACGGAGATAGCAGCGCACCTGTATGGACATCAACAGGATGGAGCACAAATTCAACAGGCAGCACGATAGACATAGGCTCACGCAGCAACCCGACTTTTGTAGATATCGACAATGACGCCGACATGGATATGTTTGTTGGGGAATACTATGGCAAAATCTATTTCTATCGAAATGATGGGGATATGACCTCTCCTATATGGTCATTTATGTCATCTAATTATCAAAATATAGGGGTACAGTATTATAGTAGCCCGGCCTTTGTCGATATAGATAATGACAACGATGTTGACCTGTTTGTTGGTAATAATTATGGTTATATTTACTCTTATCCATCCTTGGGAAGAACAAGCCATGTATATACCACGCACGGGATCTATCAAGCCACTCTAAGAGTCACCGATAACAACACCTTAACTGATACAGATCATGTAATTATTAGTGTATTGGATTCCGGCTATCCTACTGCTAAAGCCAATGCCAATCCCACGACAGGCAATGCTCCCCTTTTAGTGGCCTTGAAGGGCGTTGGAAATGATGCGGATGGAGTGATCACCCTGTATGAATGGGACTTTGATGGAGATGGGACATATGACTGGAGCAGCACCACCTCGGGAAATACAACATATACGTATACTACACTAGGCACATTTGATGCCATGTTGAGAGTTACCGATAATGATGGCAAAACATCTACTGATGCCGTCACAATTACAACAAATTTGAATATCTCTACCTCCCGGACCATGATGTTTAATCCTACTTCAGGTCAGACAGGCACAATATCATCAACCCTTTCCGCTGATACGACAATTACCATAAAAATTATCGATTGGTCTGGTAATGTGATGCAAACCTTGGTTAATAATCAGGCAAGGGCCGCTGGTGCCTATTCGGATACATGGGACGGGAAAGATGATACTGGAAACTTAGTACAAGACGGCGTCTATTTCTTCCTCATCGAATATACTGTAAATGGTACGACCCTGCAATATGATTTAAGAGAAGATGCGATATTTAAAGAAGTAACACCATCTAGGGGATGGCCGTCCTCATTCAATCCTTTTGAGGAAGATTTTGTAGAAGTAACCTATTCTACATCCAAACCTGCTGAAGTAAGCTTATACTTCTGGAAACGTGATTATTCACATCCCGGTTCTTCAATTGCCCCTGTAAGGACGTTATTCATCCGCGAACCGAGGGCATCTGGTGCCCACACAGAAATATGGGACGGTGTAGATGATAAGGGAGCGGTCGTTGGCCCATGGAGCGGTGGGTATTGCATCACCTTATGGGTTTATGAATTGCCGGATAGTGCCATTTTAATTACCGGCCAAAAGCCGGTGATAACAGATATTAATGCTGAGCCCAATTATTTTAGCCCTGCATATAATCCCTATAAATTGCAGACTAATGAATATACCATAGTTTCATTTAACCTTTCTAAGACGGCCAATTTGGAGGTTAAGGTCATCAATTCTGATGGCCTTATAATACAAACAATAAGTAAAACAAACTTACCTGCGGGTGCCAATACCATTATTTGGGATGGAAAGGATTTAGGAGGTAATCTGGTAAAGGAAGGAATTTACAGTATATCTTTAACAGCAATTGATGCAAACGGTAATCGATCATTGCCGAGATATGCAGCGGTAGTAATATATTACTAATTTACTATTCACAATAAATAATGAATAAATAATTTAATTAATAGTTTGGAGGATCGAAATGAAACCACAAAGAAAGCATATAGTATGGATAATTATTTTTACCTTTCTAATTCATGTCTTTCCTGCAACGGGGATCTTCTCCCCTAAATCCTGTTTGGCCTATGATGCACCACCAAAGGATCAGGGCCATACAGGGCCAAATCCGCCTCCACCTGATGATACAGATCCTGATGACGATCCAGAACAGGAGGAGGAGGGTGATGACCCTGTTAATATTGCATCAGGAAATTTTATTCATAGACATCGGGATTTTTTTATTCCTGGCAGATTACCTTTAAAAATTTCACGTACATATAATACCCAAGATATGCATGTAGGTCCTTTTGGCTATGGATGGAGTTTTACATACTACATTAATCTAATAGAGGTAATGAAAGGTTCTGAAAAACATGTGATTATTAGACGTCCCGACGGTAGAAAATTCCAATTTAAAAATAATGGTGATGGGACATTTACTCCTCCAAGTGGTTGGCATGTGAAACTTACAGAAAGTGGCGGCAATTATACACTTATTGAAAAGAGTGGTAAAAAGTATAATTTTATTGGTGACAACCTTGTTTCTATAGTGAAAAGAAATGGTAATCAAATAACTCTCAGTTATGATGGGGGTGGTAAATTAATTACTGTTACTGGCCCTGCTGCCAGAACTTTTACATTTACTTATGGAAGTAATAATAAAATCGCTGCTATTACTGACCCTGCAGGTAGAAGCTTTACATATGGTTATGATACAAATAATAATCTTATTAGCTATTCAGACGCCTTGGGTAACACTACCCAATATACTTATGATGCCCAACACAGGTTGATTAGCATTATTGACCCTATAGGCACTACATTCCTCACCAATACTTATGACTCCCAGGACAAAATAACTCAACAGTTTTATAACGGCGGGACATATTATTACTATTATTATTCCGGATATACTAGGGTGAGAAATCCAAAAGGCTATAATACTACCTATTATTATAATGCAACCGGCAATCCCATAAGAATTATTGACCATCTTGGAAACAATACATACAAAACTTGGGATGCCAATATGAACCTAACTAGTATAAAAGATGCAAGAGGTTATACTACATCATATACTTACGATTCTAAGGGAAATATCTTGACTAAAACAGATCCACTGGCTAATGTTACTAACTACACTTACGATACCACATATAACCGATTGTTAAGCATTACTGATCCCTTGGCTAGAGTCACAAGTTTTGAATATGATTCCACAGGTAATTTACTAAAGGAAACCGATCCTTTAGGATATCAAACTAATTTCACATATAATATCAATGGTGATTTAGTGAGTATGACTGACCCTCTTGGTAATACTACACAATATAGCTACAATAACTATGGTTATTTAACCACTAAAACTGATGCATTAGGCAACAGTAATAATAATACTTCCGACATCCTCGGCAATTGTACTTTAGTCACAGATAAAAATGGCAATAATACTCAGTATACTTATGATCAACTTAGTCGGCTCACCCAGATTACCGATGCGCTAGGTAATGTAACAAAATTTACCTATGATCAAAATGGCAATCGGACTACTAGAATGGATGCACAGAATAACACTACTACATTTGTTTTTAATGCATATAATCAGTTAATACAAAGAATAGATGCCTTAAACAATTCTACTAGTTATACCTATGATGCAAATTGGAATGCCTTGACAGTTAGCGACGCTGAAGGTAATACTACTTCATATATTTATGATGCCCTCGATAGATTGATTAAAAGAACAAATGCCTTGGGTAATATCACCCAATATACATATGACCAGAATGGTAATCGAACCATCTTAAAGGATGCAAAAAATAATACTACAAATTATACTTATAATGAACGTAATTACTTGACGAAGATTACGTATCCTGATGGATCAACAAAAACTTACACCTATGATAAATTGGGAAATATTATTTCTTATACTAATCAGAAAGGAGAAACTATTAACTACACTTACGATGCTCTGAATAGGCTCACTATAAAGACCTATCCAGATAATACTCAAGCGACCTTTGTTTACGGTCCTAATCCATATAATTCCTTTGAACATGCTGTTCTTGATGGTGGTTTAGTTTCAACGACCTATGGGAATACCACCATAACATACACTTATGATGCTATGAATAGGATTACTCAAACTACACAGGGGACGAAAACCATCGCCTACGAATACGATAAGGTAGGCAATAGGATGAAACTTGTCTACCCTGATGGGACTTATATCACATACACCTATGATGCATTGAAACGCCTTAAACAGATAAAAAAATCAACTAGTCAAATTATAGCGGATTATACCTATGATAGTCTGGACAGAAGAACTCAGCTTGATCTTCAAAACGGAACGCAGTCTTTATATGAATATGACCCGGGTAGTAATCTTATAAATTTAAAAAATAAGGTATCAGCCACGCAAGCCATTATTTCAGACTTTACATACACATATGACAAAATAGGTAATCGTACTTCAATGACTACAACTGAAGGTCTTCATACTTATAGTTATGATAACATTTATCAGCTCACCGGTGTAGACCATCCAAATACATATCCGTTTCCTGATATAACATACCATTTTGATGCTGTTGAAAACAGAACATCGGTTGTGAATGGCGGAAGCATCGCTTATACCAGCAACAATATGAATCAATACACTGATGTCGGTGGTACTGCTTATACATACGATGCCAATGGAAATCTAACAGGCGATGCTATAAATACCTACCAATATGATTATGAAAATAGCATGATTCAGGTAATAACACCACCGGGTACTATCAATTATGAATATGATTCTCTAGGAAGGAGGGTATCAAAGTCTATCAACAGTGCTGTTACTACTTACATCTATGACGGCGATCAAGTAATTTCCGAGATTGATGGAACTGGCAATACTATAAACTATGTATATGGAATGTCAGTTGATGATGTCTTGTGCATGATGAAGGGCAACGCCGTTTATTATTATTATTCGGATGCACTTGGTTCTGTGACAGAAATAACCGATAGTTCTGGTAATATAATCGAAAATTACAAATACAATGTTTATGGCAAATCTGAAATAAGAGATGGTACTGGTAATTTGTTAAATCAGTCATCTCTTGGTAATCCTTATATGTTTACAGGTAGGAGATGGGATTCTGAAACAGGTCTCTATTACTACCGCGCCAGAATGTATTCACCAGGTATTGGGAGATTTTTGCAACTTGATCCTGTTTGGTATATAAAAAGTATTAATCTATATACCTATGCGCGTAATAATCCACTTCTATACAAGGACCCGTGGGGGCTAGACCCTGGTGACAGTTATGCTACCCAAGATGAAGCAGCAACTGCTGCCATGGATGATATAATTGATACGTCAATAACTGAGGATAGAGAATATGGGGGTTGGGTTTACCAAAATGATGATGGCACTTACTCCTATACTGCTCCTAATCAAGGCACAGAACATGGCTGCAGCCCAGGCGCCCAACCAGATAATGCTACTGCTTATTATCACACACATGGTGCTGAAAGTGGTCCGGATTATGATGATGAAAATTTTTCCGATACTGATACAAATTTTGCGGATAACAGGGATGTAGATGGTTATGTAGAAACCCCTAGTGGCGCAGTAAAACGGTATAATCATGATAACGGCACAAACGAACTTAGAGCGGGTAAAAACCCTCAACCCTAGTAAACATATAACGGAATTAATAAAAGAGAAGGATAAAATGAAATTTTTGAAAGTGGTGAAAGTATTATTGCTTATAATCATCTGCTCATTTCTAATTCACAATATTAGTGCATGTGTTGCCAATGGAGACGAAGAAGTGAATAATGATAGCATATATATAACATTAGAGAAGGCAAAGGAGAAAGGGAAAGAAGAGTTAAAAACACGTGGCTATCCTATAGAAAATATGAGTATTACAGCCGATGAAGAAAACACATCTTGGCAAAAATTTATAGTAAAGAATCCGTCAATTTTACAAAGAGAGATTGTAAAAAGAATGAACCTCGAACAGAAAAATTATTGGGTGATATATTATGCTCCAAAAGAGGAAATGCTTGGTGGAGATGCATGGGTTTTCGTGGATGTTATTACTGGAAACATAATAGGAGTCATTTTAGGAGAATAAAAGTTAGAAAAAAGAAACATTTATTAGAGTGACGTTAATAAACATAACTTTATCGAATATTTTAATTCGGAGGGCATTATTGATGAGGAAACTATGGTGTATAGCTTGTATAATCTTTTTATTATTTATCAGCATTTCCTGGGCACAGGAATCGCCTTTACTCATTACAGATATGAAGGCAGAACCATCAATAATCAATCCAGGTGGTCAGGTATTATTAACCTGCCAAGTGAACCATCCAGAAGGGCCTATGTTTATCAATAGAGTAGCAGCAACTGTTTATCAAGGTGAGAATAATACAGGATATCCAAGTCTTTACGACGACGGAACAAATGGAGACATCGAACCTGGTGATGGTATTTATTCCCTTGCGATTACAGCTTCAAACGAAGCCGGTGCGGCACAGATTATCTTCCATGCAGTAGATGCTGAGGAGCATGAAATCGATTCTGATCCAATTTCATTGACTATTCAGTAATCAAATTATACTTATGCTGCATATTAAAAAATGTTGCTTTTTTTTATTATCTGTTGTCCTTTTATTAATATTTAAAGATATCTATGCCAGTGATTCAATCGATCAGATACCTATTGAGGGAAAGGTTATATCAGGCACCATAACTTTTTCCGGGTGTATCGATGGCACCTGGCAGATATGGAATATCAATTCTGACGGTGCTAATCTCACACAAATCACCCATACTGCACAGAATGTACACTCCCCTTCATGGTCACCTGATGGTAATAAGCTAGCTTATACTGCAGGCGATGGGGGAATCTATATCTTAGAACAAGGCAAAACTCCCCAAAAGGTTCCTACACCATCCTTAAAGTGCTCCCACCCATCCTGGTCCCCGGATGGATCAAAAATCGTATTTGTCTGTTTATCCTTTACCAATGGCCAGGAAGAAAGTGATATCTGGCTTGCTGAGATTAAAGATAAAAAGGGCTATAAACTCAAAGACATGCCCGGAATCCAGAAAGATCCTGTGTGGTCTCCAGATGGTAATTTTATATTGTATACCACAGGATATTGGACCCCAAATAGTGAATTAAAAGAGGAACTGTGGGTGGTGGATATGAGAAATATGTCTACAAAACAACTTATTCCCAATGGGGGTTGCACTATTCAGCCTTCCTGGTCTCCGGACGGTGAATGGATTGCCTTTGCCTCTGACCAAACCGGAAATATGGAAATATGGATTATAGATAAAAATGGAAAAAATGCAAACCAGCTCACCCATAATAATGCCTTCGATGCCGATCCTTGCTGGTCTCCTGATGGAAATAAGATATGCTTTATCTCTACCAGAGAAGGCAAAATGGACATCTGGCTTATGGATAAAGATGGTACAAAAGAGAGGAAAATAACCAATGTTTCAGAGGAAGATTGTAAAGACCCTTTCTGGCAATAGGATAAAAATTATTATCATTTTCTTTTTCTTGATCTTATCGGGCTGTGTTGCCCAATTAAGACCCGAAGAAATCACACCGCCACAGGTTTTGAAGCCATCACCTTTTGCAGTAGAACAGATCGCTGTTGAGCCGAGAATATTTAATCCAACCAAGGATGAAATAATACATATCAGCTTTTCCCTGACAGGGCACGGGAAGGCGATTATCATGATCTTTGATCATGATATGCACCTAATCAACGACTTGATAACTCAAAAAATCGATCCAGGAATGATTGAGACGATAATGTGGGATGGGAGGGATCTTGAAGGAAGGATTGTACCTGACGGGGACTATTTTTTCACCATAGAAGCTATTACGGAGCAGGGCGATTCCACCTTTTATGATCCCACGACCATTTCTGGCGGTGAATATATCACCCCGGAAGTCAAATTTGACTCAAAAGACAAAAATATTAACTATGAATTGACTGAAGATGCCTGCATATCGATCAGGGCCGGTATTAAAAGTAGTGCGCTCCTTAAAAATATCTTAAACTGGGACCCCAAATTGGCCGGAAAACATAAAATATTTTGGGATGGGAAGAATAGCTCGGGTACAATAAATCTATATAAACAAAAAGGATTTAACCTTATGGCAGAGGCCGTCACCTCACCGGAAAATAGCCTTATCAGCAAAGGAAATTCGGAATACACTTATTATGAATACAAAACATTGATGGCCCCGGATCGACCAAAAAAGAAAAATCGGCCGTTATTTCAAAGTCAAATGACGTTGCCAAGCTTACCCATGCAAGGCGGCCCAAGGGCAATTGTTCCGGAACCAAAATTTTATATAAAACTTCCTGATTATATCAATATAAATGAGAAAGGATTGCCCCTATTAAGTGGAAGCGTACCCTTAAAGATTGTTTTAGATAAAAAACTAAAAAGGATAACCACAGAGCAAAGATATGAAATAATATATTTTGTGGATTTTCAATTTGTTACTGAGGAAGAAAGCGGTTATTCACCATATACTTGGGTATGGGAAACACAAAATGTAAGCAACGGCGAACATATTGTCACCATCAATATTTATACTTTAAAAGGGGGGAAGTCGAGTGAGAGTCTAAAAGTGGTTGTCGCAAATTAGTGAGCTTTTAGAATCCGGAGTAGGTTACGAAAAAATGAAATAAGAATTATTTTGATTTGGTATAAAGGGAGGTTCGGCCTTAATGATTCAGGATGGCAGTTTTAGAATCTTTATTAAAAAGAAATCTTACATCAAACCCTTCATCTTTGTCTTCTTTATTGTGCTTTTATTTTTCCAGTCACATTTAAGTTTAGCCAAAGAAGTGGTAATTTATACTTCGCTTGATCAGATTTTCTCAGAACCGATTTTGCAGGAATTTGAAAAAAAGACCGGAATTAAGGTCAAAGCAGTGTATGATGTGGAAGCAGCCAAGACCACAGGCATGGTGAATCGTTTGATAGCAGAAAAGAACAATCCCCAGGCGGATATATTTTGGAATTCAGAGGTGGGCAGGACTATTATCTTGAAGCAAAAAGGGATTTTAAGTCCTTACCGGTCACCTTCAGCCAAAGATATACCGGAACAATTTAAGGATAAGGATGGCTATTGGACGGGCTTCGCCGCCAGGTGCCGCATCTTAATTTATAACACCAATTTGGTCAAAAAATCCGAGCTTCCAAAATCGATCTTTGAATTAACTGATCCCAAGTGGAAGGGCAAGGTAGCCATGGCTTACCCTCTCTTTGGCACTACCTCAACCCATACGGCTGCCTGGTATGCCTTGCTTGGCCGGAAAAAGACAGAAAACTTTCTCAAAGCCATCAAAAAGAATAAGGTAATTATTGTCAACGGCAATTCGGTAGTCAGGGATTTGGTGGTTGAAGGTGAGGCGGCTATAGGATTTACCGACACTGATGACGCCAATGTAGCCATCCAAATGGGCAAGCCTGTGGACATTCTCTATCCGGATAAGGAAGGCATAGGCACCCTGCTTATACCCAACACTGTGGCCATGATCAAGGGCGCGCCGCATCCGAAAGAAGCCAAAAAATTGATGGACTATCTTTTAAGCCGGGAAGTTGAAAGTAAACTGGCCTTCTGTGAATCTGCGCAAATGCCTCTTCGAGATGGGATAAAGATACCAGGTTATATCCCCGCCTTTACCTCAATTAAGGCCATGGAGGTAAGCTTTTATCAAATGGCGAAAAATCTGGAAAGGGCGGCCGGATTTTGCCAGGAGCTCTTTGTGAGATAATGAAAAAATTTGAGGGGGATGAATTTTTATTGGCGTTTGAGCAATGAAACTACCAAAATATGTAATTATCATCATTTTTTTATGCTTTAGCCTTATTGTCTTATTACCTATCCTCTTTATGTTCGCGGCTGTTTTTAAAAACGGAAACATCTCGACAGATTTTTTTAAGGTAGTTTTTCTGAACAACCGTCAGTGGCACTTAATAAAGCACAGCCTTTTATTGTCAACAGGAGTAACGCTTCTGTCCCTTGTGTTGGGGACAGGGCTGGCCTTTTTCTTAGAAAGAACAAATCTTTGGGGCCGCCATATCTTTCGATTGATTTATTTTATCCCTTTGCTTATACCTCCTTATATCCATGCCATTGTCTGGACGCATCTTTTAGCCAAAAGCGGCCCATATACATGGATCGGCCCTTTGTTTAAGATCCACAGCCTTCATGGCGCTGTTTTTGTCTTAACACTGGCTTATTTTCCCTTTGTCACGCTATTGACCATAAGTGGTCTAAAATCGGTAAACCAACATCTTGAAGAAGCCTCATTAATCCATCACGGCCCCCTCAAAACTGCCAAATCCATAACCCTGCCGCTGGTTACCCCCCATATTTTTACCGGGGCTGTTTTTGTATTTATCTTTGCTCTGGTTAATTTCAGTGTGCCGGACATCCTCAGGGTGAATGTTTACCCGGTGGAAGTTTTTATTCAGTTCAGCGCTTTTTTTAATGAAAGGGCCGCCACACTGCTCTCCCTTCCCTTGATTGTCATAGCTGTCATCTTGATTACCCTACAAAATAAACATATGAAAGGACGATCTTACATAAACCTTGAAGGAACAAAAGAGAAAAAGCGTTGGTTGCACCTGGGCCCTCTTGCTAATGGAGTGTTTTCTCTTTTCTGCTCGATTGTCTTTATCTTATCAATTCTCTTGCCGGTAGCAGTTTTATTTAAGGTGGCAGGGCCGTTTTCAAATTACGTGAAGAGTTTTTCCACCTCAAAGGGTCAAATAGGCTACAGCATCCTTCTTGCGTTCCTGGGCGCCTTGGGCAGCATTATCCTTTCCTTTTTTATTTCCTATCTCATTGAAAGAGGATCTGACTGGAAAAAACACTTTCTGGAATTTACCTCAATGCTGCCCTTTGCCGTGCCGGCCATTGTTTTGGGTATAGGCATGATCAAAGTGTGGAACCATTCATGGACAAACTTTATTTATGGAAGTTCAGTGATTATCATTTTTGGCTATATAGCCCGTTTTATTCCCTTTGGTATTTGGTCTGTGCAATCCAACATAAAACAAATTCCCGTCCACTTAGAGGAAGCGGGCTTATTAAATACATCGAGTTGGAACAGAATCCTTAGAAAAATTGTTGTCCCCCTATGCAAACCGGGATTAATAACAGGATTTTTCATCATCTTCGTTCTCTCTTTAGGTGAATTGGGCACTACCTTACTTATCATTCCGGCGGGAAGATCAACCCTGCCCATAAAAATTTATAATCTTATGCACTATGGAGCAGAGCATATGGTGGCAGCCTTATCATTACAATTAATTGGGCTCATCATTGTCTTTGCCATTATCTTTTTCGGACTCTACCGGCTGGCAGGAGTAAAGGTCAAGGTTAAGCCGGTATAGAAAACAGGATATCAGACAGGATGTTACAGGTAAAAGCAGTTACGAAAATATATAGAGGAACGGCGGTTGTCAAAGGGGTTAGCCTTCTTTTCAAAGACCGGGAGATTTTTAGTATAGTAGGCCCCTCAGGCACGGGCAAAACCACTCTGTTAAGGATCATAGCCGGCCTTGAAACCCCTGATCAGGGAACAGTTCTCATTGATAATGAAGAAGTGAGCACTCCGAAAAAAATCAAGCCGCCGTCTACAAGGGGGCTTTCTTTAATTTTTCAGGATCTTGCTCTGTGGCCCCATATGAGCGCACGGCAGAATGTTGAATTTGTCATCTCTAAAAATGGATTGCCGAAAAGGCGAATAAAGGAAAGGGTTGATATGGCTCTTGAACGGATGCACCTTGAAGATCATGCCAGTCACTATCCCCAACAGCTTTCAGGGGGAGAGCGACAAAGGCTGGCCATAGCCCGCGCGCTTATCGGCGAGCCACGATACCTTTTAATGGATGAGCCCTTTACCAGCCTTGATCCTTTGCTCATAGAAGAGCTGAGGGAAATCATACTCAAATTA
Source organism: Pseudomonadota bacterium (assembly GCA_030625085.1). Lineage (GTDB taxonomy): Bacteria > SZUA-182 > SZUA-182 > DTGQ01 > DTGQ01 > DAOURK01. The sequence continues at coordinate 20,240 of DAOURK010000039.1, read as the reverse complement.
AAAAAGGATTTTAGTATGGCCGTCATTTACGTAACCCACAATATTGAATTGGCCCTGGCTTTAGCTGATAAAATAGCCATTATGAATAAAGGAATCATTGAGCAAGTTGGAGAGAAGGAAGAAGTTATCCGAAGGCCCCAGACTGATTTTGTGCAAAAATTTTTACAATTGGGATTAATGGGAAGAAAGCATGATTGATCAAAAAATAGTTAAGGGATATTTGATTGTTGTTTGTTTTTTGGTAATTTTGGAGATCATTCTCATTTTAACCTTGCCTGCTCATCAGGTATCTGCCAAAGATGCTAAAGAAAATGAACACAGCCATATCTTTTCCACCTGGGAGGGATTTGAGCCGGACAAATGCGCCTCTATTTGGCTTATTCAACGCTTTATTGATCCTCAGGCAGTTATCAAATTCTTTCCCAAAGGAGATAGTCTTGATAAGGGTATTCCCTTTGATACCCCTGATGCTAAATTTAGAAGATACGCCAAAATGTCCACCTTCGAATCTTTACTACGCCATTATAAGATCACTGATGCCAAATTGATTTATATTGGAAGAATCATTCATGATATTGAGATTAATATCTGGGAAAGAAAAATAATGCCCGAGACATTTGCAGTGCGGGACGCAATTACCAAAATAATTTCTGAGACAAAGGATAAGGAGCACATCATAGAAAAGGGAAATACCTTTTTTGATACGTTGTACAAGGAATTAAATCTGCCAAACGACTCAAAAAAATAATCTCCACAAGATTAAATTATATCCCTGCTTTCTCATAAATAATAAAGTAATTCGATTTAATCATTACCAGCTTTGATTAATGATGTCTTCAAAAACAAAAATTTAGAATCTTAGTCTGGCAGCATAGAGAATGACTTGACATGGCCTCAGCTTTTTATGTTGAAAAATATACTAATATGATATATTTTGTAACATCAAAGTATTTAAACAAAAAATAACTTCTGTTAAATAGAGTATTTTGCAGAAGTCTTAAAAAAAAATGAAAGGAGAAAGGTATGTTATCCATAAAAAAAATTCTTATCCCAGTAGACGGCTCTGAATCATCAATGGAGGCCTTACGGTATGCCAGTTCTTTTGCCAGTCAATTCAATATTACCATTTATTTAATGACCGTTATCGAGCCCCATCATGGCATGTATGACGCTTATGCTGAACAAATTATTTTGGCTCAACGAGAAACTGAGATTATGGCTGTGGTTAATGAAAGGCTGGAAGAAACAGAAAAAAAAGCCGCCGAGATGGGGATAAAAAACATTATCACGGCAACCCGTGTTGGTTCACCATATGAAAAAATTATAAAACTAGCCGAGGAAGAAAAAATAGATTTAATTGTCATGGGAACACATGGCCGTTCAGGGATAGCTCATTTTTTAATTGGAAGTGTCACCGAAAAGGTTATCAGAACGTCGCCCTGCCCTGTTCTCGTTATAAGGCCAGATATTCATGGCCTTATAGATAATAACCGGTCCTCTAAATAGATATAATCAAAAAATTTTATATTACTGCAATGTTAAAGTTTAAAATATGTCGATAATAGGTGGATGTAGCAATTCTCTTTTATTTATACCTTAAAAGTTAGGAATATTTCTCTTCCTTTAAGGATAAGGTGAGCAAAAATGTATCGTTTACACAAGATGATTTACCGAGTAATGCCCGATGGAACAGGAAAACAGATTAACCCTTTCACTGGAAGAGAAGTATGGACCATTCCCGGTCGGAACAATAAACCAGTCTATAATAGCTTCAAATCCAAGCCCAAAGAAATCGAGATCCAGGACCCCGAAGGCTATTGTAATTTTTGTGCTGCCAACTATAAAAACACCCCGCCGGAAAAGGCCCGATTAGTTAAAACCGCCAAGGGCTATGAATTGCTTACCCGTCTTAATGCAGACCAAGTTTTTAGTCAAACGCCTGCGTTTCGTCGAATCCCCAATCTTTTTGAGATAGTGACCAAGGACTACTGGGAAAAAAATTATGACTACAAGCTGAGTGGGGTAAACAAGGAATGGAAGCAGCGGTACATTTCCAGTGATGAAGGGTTACAACATGTCTTAGGCATTGTTGATCTTAAATTGAAGCTATCGGGCTTAACTCCCGAAAAAATTACCGCCAAGCCCAAAGAGGAAAAATTGAAGTTGGCCGATGCTTTTTTTTGCGGCGGTCATGAGCTTATTGTGGCCCAAAAGCATTTAAAACCGGGCGCTAAATATGATACTGATCTTTGCTCTTCCGGCGAGCTCACCCAGGAAGAGCATTTTCACTATTTTAAATTTACTATTGAGGCCATGGAAGACATTTATGCCCAGAACCGATATGTCCGGTATGTAAGCATCTTTCAAAATTGGCTCGAAGATGCGGGCGCCTCATTCGATCATTTACACAAGCAATTAGTTGCCTTGGATGAATGGGGCACGTCAGTTGAGCGAGAATTATCGCTGGTGCAATCCCATCCCAATATTTATAATGACATGGGAGCTAATTTTGCCTCATACAATAATTTGGTTATTGCTGAAAATGATTATGCCATGGCCTTTGTAGACCTTGGGCATGTGCATCCGACCTTGGTGATTTATTCCAAAAGTGAACACTTACGTCCCAATGAGCATACTGATGAGGAACTGAGGGGATTCAGCGATCTGGTTCATGCCTGCCATTGCGCTATGGGAAAACAGATTTCCTGTAATGAGGAATGGTATTACACTCCACAGGATGCGGTCATTCCCATGCCTTGGCACATTTCAATTAAATGGCGTGTGAATACACCGGCCGGATTTGAGGGTGGGACGAAAATCTATATCAATCCTATTGGGCTGAACGATTTGCGGGATATTATGGTTCCAAGGCTCTATAAATTGCGGGATAAAAAAATTATTGGGGGATTTCAAATTGCCGAGGAGTGCAAACTGCGCCCCAATTCCTTGCGTTATAATCAACGCAGAGGTTATGCAGTTGTAGATTCTGATCTTAATGATTAAAAAAAATATCTATTTGCATCTCCCCTCTATCCCAATTCAATCATTATTTAAAAAATAAATTAGTTTTTTTCTTGATTATTTATTTTTTTTAATTTACAATATATTAACCTCTAACATTTTTTACCTGGCCATCAGGTCACCTTCCTGATGGCCTTTATTTTTATCCAAAACAAAAACCTCAAAACATCCCCATATCCTTGTAGGGTTTATTGTCAATTCGAACTGATCCAAATCAAATATTAAAATATGAGTAAATATCCCTGTACAAAAATAATATTAAATAATATATTTTCATAATGAAACATTCAAACACATCGTCTTACTAAAAAAAACGGAGTAAAAAACAATGAATATTAGATGTAAGCAGGAAAAATGTATAGGCATCCTTTTTACTGCAATCTTCTTAATTTTCCTCATATCTTATTGGCAATTACCCGGTCAGTCCTCAGATATCTATACGAACAATGGTCACATCTTACCCCTTAATCCCAAGGAAAAACCCAAACCCTCTAAAGTGCCTATAGCAATACTTGACGGAGTAGAAGATTTTAGAGAAAGAAGAGAAGAAGTCAAAGATCGTATTTTGGCTGAATCGAGCAAAACATTTTTAGTGATTTCCTCTATAGATTATTTCCTTATGCCTTGTTTAGTCGGAATTTATGTCTCAGTTAAATTTCACTTAAGGGAATGAAAATCGTGTTCATATGAGAAACCGGTATAGTAATCAGCGGACAATAATCATGGAAGGAGGTCTTTTAAATGAACAACAAAGCCGACAATAAAAATTTTAAAGAAAAAAGAATAAATTTTATTCTTTCTAATCAGGAATACGACTTACTAAAGGATGTTCAGTGTAAGACCAATCTTAGCATCAGCGAGTTGGTTAGAGATGCATTAAAGATTTATGGTTGGGCTCAAGAAGAGGATACGAACGAAAAGGAATTAAAAGAATTGGCTAAAAACGCCATTAAAATATATATTTGGACCCAAAAACAGGCCGAACAAAATGGAATTGACTCAAGTCCTACAGAATTTATCAGAAATTCTATTAAGGTGTTTCTGTGGGCCCGAAAAGGTATGCAAAAAGGAGGTTCTCAATTAGATCCCAAAGAGATACAGATTTTATTTTAACTTTCAGTTTAGCTGTATCTTTCAACAAAAACCATGTCAATAAACATATTGACATATAGAAGACTTTAACCAACCAATTTGTTATCAGGCCAAACAAATTGAAACCAACATTATCATAACGCGAATAAGCCGGAACCATAAAAAAGGTTTTAAAATTTTCTATCATAAAAAACAGGGAATTCAGAACTAAGCCTGAGCAGTATACTGCGGGGAATGTTTATGAATTTCGCCTTTCTAATGATAAATATTATTATTTATTAATATAAACTTTAAGGGGGTGGTGTTTGTATGGAACAAGGAATTGATGAGCTTATTAAGGCTTTAATTCCTGAAGCATTAAATAGGCTTCCTAAAGATATTAACAGCTTCCATTTCAAAAGGAATCTGAGAAAAGAAGAAATGGAGCACGAAATTGATGAAATTATTGAGGGTTTAGTTTCCTGCATTTGGATGGAATTAAACAAAATTAATAACACTGATAACATTTGTTTATTAAGGGAGGACCTTGGAAAGGAGGAAATTGAGGAAAAAATAGGTAAGACCATTGAGGCAGTATTTCATACAGCATTAACCAAAATTGTAACCAGGGGGGCACAAAATATTAATTAGAAATCTAAGCTGAATATAAGTAGCAATAATGAATATTTTTATGTAACGGGGGTTACTATATTTTAGAAAGGGAGTTTTTATGGGTTTCAAACTTACCCAGGAGGAGTATAAGGGTCTAAAGACGTTCCAGGAGAAAGCAGGGGGAGATATTAAAAAAATACTCATGGAAGCTTTAGGCGAATTTTACCGGAAGCAATTGAGAGCAAAGGCATCTTCAAAAATAGGGTCAAAAAAATAAAGGCGATCAAACACAATGCAATGAAATAAGGTGATTAAATATGGTGATCAATAAAATAGACTAAACATTAATTTATTTCATTATGATTATATTATTATAAATTACTTTCCGTCCTCATTATTACTTCATGCAGTATTTTACTAAATTCTTTAATCTCATAAGGCTTGGCAATTGCTCCTTTAAAACCATAGGCTTCATATCCGGACATTATGGGATCATTGAAATAACCGGATGAAACAATTGCTTTAATTTCAGGGTCTATTTCATAGAGTTTCCGAATAGTTTCTTTACCCCCCATACCACCTGGTATGGTTAAATCCAGAATAACAACATCAAACTTCTGGCCGGATGCTTTTGCTTCTTTATACAGCTCAATTGCTTCAGCGCCATCTGTGGCTAATTCAACCTCATAACCAAGTTTATTAAGCATTAATCTGACCATCCTCTTGATACCTTCTTGATCGTCCATAAATAGAATTCTTCCTTTGCCCTTATAGACCTGCTCCTCCTCAACATCTTTTACAGTAAAGGTCTCTTTCTCAAAAGCGGGAAGGAAGATGGCGAACATTGTTCCTGCTCCTATATCGGATTCTACGGTAATGTGTCCCCCATGTTTATAGATAATTGAATGGGTAATGGCCAAACCAAGACCATTTCCTGCCTCTTTGGTGGTAAAGTAAGGATCAAATACCTTTGGCAGATACTCTTCCTTTATGCCGGTCCCCTGATCCTTTATCGATATCTTTACATACTTGCCCTCTTTTAGAGACAAAACCTCCTCTGCTTCGACTATCATATTTTCAGCCCATATTCTGATTGTTCCGCCCCTGGGCATAGCTTGATTAGCATTGATAATCATATTATTGATGGCTTGATCTATCTGGCCTTCATCTACTTCAGCCCACCAAAGATCATCAGGGAGGCTAAATTCACATATTACATTAGAACCACTCAAGGCTAAACTGGCTGTGTCTTTTAGTAATTTTGCAATAGATACACCCTTTTTGATTGGTAATCCGCCAGTAGAAAAGGTGAGTAATTGCTGGGTTAAACGTCTTGTTTGCTGAGATGCTCTTTTGGTTTCTTCTAATACTTCTAATATGTTTTCTCCGGATTTAGCGTAAAGTTCTATAAGGGAGAGGTTCCCTATAATAGTGGTTAATAAATTATTAAAGTCATGGGCGATACCTCCAGCCAGAACACCCAGAGATTCCAGTTTCTGCATCTTTTGTAATTCTTCTTCCAACTTTTTACGCTCGGTAATGTCACGGGTAATTGTCATTACAGCCGGTTTATTGTTATATTTTATGACATTAGTGGAAACCTCCACACCCTTTATCGTCCCATCTTTACATATAATCTTTGCTTCATAATGGATGGGAACTTTTCCCCCTGTTATCCTTAATTTATGTTGTTGGATTAGAGGTTCTTTTAATTCAGAAACGAATATTTTTTCATAAGGCATTTCTATTAATTCATCAACAGCATAGCCGCTAATTTCTGCTAATGCCTTATTAACTAATCTGAAAGTATCTCCTTGGACAATACTGATTCCATCTTTGGCTTGTTCCACCAGTGTCGAATACTTTTGCTCCGATTCTTTCAAAGAATGCTCTGCCTGCTTGCGCTTAGTGACATTTCTGGCAATCTCAATTACACTTATTATCTTACCCTGACTGTCTTTTAGAGGGACTCCAATATCCTCCCAGTAGCTTTCACCTTGAATACCTTTTACTGCAGGCTGATATTTAGTACTCATTTCGATTTGCCCTGTCTCTATGGCCCTTTTACAAGGACACCCTGTACATGGTTCTTCCCTAACAGCATAAGCTTTATAACAAGTTTGACCTATTGATTCAGGGTTCATATCAAGAGCGGTTTTATTTGCCCAAAGAATTTTCATCTCCGTATCCACTTGCATTATCATATCAGGTGAACTATTAAGTATAGTACGTAGTTGTTCTTCGCTTTCCTTTAGCTTATTCTCAGCTTGTTTTCTTTCGACCATTGTGCTTATCAACTTGGCCGAAGTTACCAAATGTCTTTTGGCAGCCTCTATTACATAGGATGGGCGAGACTGGTATGCCCTGGCCTCATTGAGAAGTCCCTCAACATTTAATCCATATCTTTTGGCAATCTCTTGCAGCTTCTGAGGATCATTGGGAGGGTCACCATATCCAAAATTGATAGATCCGGCTATTTCACCCGCGGCCCAAATCGGAACAGCATAAAGACGTATGCCTCCATGGCACTCAATATCAACCGGCTGGCCAGTTTCGATGGAAACCTTAGAGGCTTCAGTCCAGCACGACTCATGACAGCGCCACTTGCCGCTTTCCAATGCCTCCTTGTTATCCTCTGTACTGCACAATTTACGTGAGGCATGGTCAAGTACCCGGCACCAGCCGGAGGTAAAGATACCTAAAGCATAGTCTCCATTCTTCTCGTATACAGCCGCTGAAGTTTCGAGTAAATCAAGATAGCCGTTCACAATGCTGGATAAAACATCTTCTCCAACAGCATCCAGCATGACACGGCAAGTATTAAGGTTAACCAGGTTGCCATAAGGCTGACCACAAGGTTTCTTTTTGTCGGTGCTTTTCTGCTTCATCCCATACCTCACTCTACATCTATAGTATTTCAGATATTAAATTTCATGCACTAATTTCTTTATAATGTAGAGCAGGACTTCAGCCCTGCCATAATGCAGGGCTGAAGCCCTACTCTACTATTGTATGAATATCTGTTGTGAAATTATTTATCTGAAAATCTATAAAGATTTAATAACCTTAATATCGGCTAATGAGATTAAAAATGGTGGCTATATGACTATATATGTCTAAGCTGTTGACAATTAAAGCTGGATTATATGAAAGGGTGAGTTTATCATATTAATATATTTATATATTCGTAAAAAGTCTCATTAACGTGTCATTCCGAACAAAAGTGAGAAATCTTTATTGCATAATATGCTTAAAAATATAAGATTTCTCCCTACAGTCGAAATGACAAATATGCCAAAATCGACTTTTTACGAAACCATTAATATACTTATTTCTATCATTTCCAAATTTCGTGTCGCACTGATAATGAATCCGGCTCTCGGCTTAAATTGACCGTAATAATGCCGTTTTCATCACACGAGAATTCCTCAATTACTTTATTATTTTGATACTGTTTTTCCTGAATATTGTCTTTCGTCGGCAGGGTGGATAGATTCCACTCAGGATCGTAGGGGAAAAAGATTTCACTCCACATTCGTGGGGATATGGGACGGCCATTGCGACATTCTGCACATTCCAGATATCGATAATGACCAATATTGTGGCCGGGGTATATTTCAACGCGTTTGGCTGCCGGAATTTTTGTTCCCTTTTCAAAAATCGGGGCGAAATATTCATTTCCGCCGGCTATGCGCATCACGCCAAAGTTTCGGCTTAAAATTGGTTCAACCTTCATTTTTTGTTGTACCATACGACAGGCACCCAAGGCTATAGAAGCAAAGGGGAGGCTTGAAAGGTGGACCTTTTGCTGTCCGTATTTCCCCATCATTCGCCTTAAAATAAGAGGTAGTTGAGAACTGCCTCCAACAAGATAAATTTTCTCCAACTGTTCCATACTCTTGATGCCTTCAGCCTTAACCCTTTCAGAACGAAGCAATTCTTCAATTTTATAAAGACTTTGGTTCACTAAAGGAAGAAGACGCTCATAATACTCTTCAACGCGTATTTTGGCAGATTCATTTGAAATATGGGCCTCTTCCAAATCAATTCGAAGATACTTGGGGTCAATAGTATTAGCCAAAATTTCCTTAGCCTCGCAACAGCGATGCAATAACAATTTCTCCTGCAAGGGAGTCAATCCGGATAATTCTTTTTGTTCGGCCACCATCTGATAAAGACAAAGATCAAAATCATCCCCTCCCAGCCGCTCAATTCCCGCAGTGGCAATAACTGAATAGTGATCCGGTTCGATTCTAATTAAGGAAACATCGAATGTTCCTCCTCCTAAATCATAAACCAATACATAGATCGGAGCGCCTTGGGAGCGTAACCGGGTAGACAACCCGGAATAGGAAAATTCTATGGCTGATGCCGTCGGCTCTTCCAGAATTTGGGGAGAAACAGTAAAACCGGCCTCTTGAAAACACTGGCGGGTAATCGATCGTTGTGCGCCATTGGAGTTGGCCGGCACAGTCAACAATACATCCAAGTCTTCGTCTAAAGGCAGATGTTGACTTTGAATAATATTCATTCTTAAGTTCTTAAAAAAATCCACTAATAAGGTTTTTATGTCCGCTTTAAATTCTCCGGATTCAAATGGCAAGCCATGATAATAATTTTTCAGATCTCTTTTTAATGATCGAATCAGCGTGCCTTGCCTGGTAAAGGCATACTCCAGAGCTTGGAGGCCGTGAACGCCATCGCTTTTCTCTGTGGGATAGAAAGAGGCAGAGGGGAGCACATCTTTGGATATGCCGGCATGGCTGAATTTCATAACCAAAGGAATATTATTCTCCATATACGAAACAACAGTATTAGAAGTGCCGAAATCAATGCCGAGTTTCATCCTTATACCCTCCTGTTTACTACCACTTGGGGTTTAAGGATCATTTCGCTATTATATTCCCAAAAAAATCCATCCCGAAGAGAGGCTGTTATTTCACATTCCCCATGACTTGGGTCCCATGAAAAGTCAACTTCTTCATGAAGATCAGGGCGAAATTTTTCTCCAACCTGGGGAGAAATTCTCTTCAGTTTGCTGTTTTCCAAAATATAATCAAGGTCGTCCTCTAAATCTGAAAAATATTCACCTTGTTCTTTCATAAACTTATGGCGAAGCTTCTTCATTTTTAAAGATAACTTAGCTACCGGCAATAAAATCCCCTTTATTCTTTTTGCTGTGTGATTCTCCAGTCGATTATTGATAAAGCCTACTATTTCCTCCTCTAATTGCAAAAAAAGAGAATCGGCAATTTTGGGAGGCTGTTCCCGGATTTTTAATGTATCGTCAGTCTTAAGGCAGGTTGTTTCTTTTTTCACCGGCAACTTCTCCTCTTTTTGGAGAGGTTTAACAACTTTTTCTTTTCTTAATAATTCATTATCCCCTTGTGCCTTATACTTTACCTCTTCATTCCCTTGTGCCTTATATTTTACCTCTTCCCTTAATTCGCCAAGAATCTGTTTTCTTTTTATCTTTTTTTTCTTGATCATAAGTCAACCACCTGCATTTGAATTGCTAAATGCCGTCTCCGACATAACAATTCTAATTATGAACTTACCCCTTTAAAAAATTCACTGTAGCGGTTTATTTAGCATTTCTGATCGATGTTATATCATTTGCTGTTTAAAATGTAAATAATAATGATAAATTCGAAAAAAATCACCTTTATAAAATTTAGCTTACATAAATTCAATAAGTTATATTGTGTGAAGCCCCCAATTTTGGACTTTTTACGAGGCCATCAATAATGATAATATAACCATAATTAAAAATGCTGAAATTTAAACCCCTAACCCGGACAAGCCGGGACCAAAAAAAATTTAAAAATGGTCTGCCACAAAAAAACCAGGTTTTATGATTAAGATATTAAATATTAATAAATAACTACCCTTGATTTTATCGCCATAGAAACAAAAATTACCGTTGATTTTATCACTATAGCTGCAAAAATTACCGTTGATTTTATGATATTATATGATATGATATACACGGCTTTTCGCTGAAAAATATTTTGAAAGCCTGGTTGAAATAAATTTTGAACAGACCCGGAATATTGCCAACCCGTGAAATTATCAGATTACCAATCAGGACAAGGACATAGAATCAGATTGCGGCAGCGATTTTTAAAGAGCGGACGATCAGCTCTGGCTGATTATGAATTATTGGAATTGTTGCTGTCTTACGCCATCCCCAGGAAAGACACCAAACCCATAGCTAAAAATTTAATCTCAGCCTTTGGTGATTTTGCCTCAGTTTTTGATCAGCCTGTAAAAAAACTGAAAGAAATTTCTGGCATTGGGCCATCAACTGCCTCATTTCTGCAGGCAGTAAAATCCACTCTCATCCGATATTTGGAGCGTCAAGCGGAAGAAGCCGAAACTATTTCCTCGCCAGAGGATGTGGTTGCTTATGTTCGCTTAGCCATCGGAGCCAATCAGCGAGAATGTTTGATGCTGTTATGCTTGAATGCAGCTAATCGCCTGGTTCATCATGAAGTTTTACCCGAAGGAACTGTAGATCAGGCCCCGGTTTATCCGAGAGAAATCCTCAAGACTGCTTTACTTCACAACGCTACGGCTTTAATTCTGGTTCACAATCATCCCAGCGGCCGAGCAGTACCCTCTCAACAGGATCATACCATGACCCAAAAGATTACTGCCCTTGCTTCCGAGTTTAATATTACCTTACATGATCATCTCATTGTCTGCCCTACGCAGACTTATAGCATCAAAACCCAAAGGTTGTTGTAAAAACAATCCCAAACCAGGACGAGCCGAAGTTAAAAAATAATTATAGATTTTCAGAAGAATAATTTCAAAGTCGATATTCGGCCAAAAGTAAAGCAGGGTTTCAGCCCTGCATTTTGGCAGAGGCTAAAGCCCTGCGCCACATTTATAAAAAACGAATGAATAAAATTTAATATCTGAAAATCTATATAATTTTCGAACAGCCTTCTAGGAATGGCTGACGCCGACCGGCATAATCAATAAGGGGACGTATTCATCAGGAAGTTTTAGTATATCTTTTACCCGCTCATCCGCAAAAGCGCCCACAATACCTGCTCCAAGATTAAGGGATTCTGCCTGCAAAAATATATTCTGGCCTGCATGCCCCACCTCCATATGAATATAACGTACACCTCTTTTTCCATATTTTCCAGTAGTTCGTCCATATTCAGCCGTAATAACAATGGATATTGGCGCACGAGAAATCCACATCTGACTAAGGGCAGCCTCAGCCAGCTTTTTCCGCAAATCTCCCGGAACAACGCACTTTATTTGATGATGAGCAGGCTGATATTGATAAACACCCGCCTGCACGTCATCAACTCCCTCTTTCCCCACTACTACAAAAATATCCAAGGGATAAAGAGCGCCTGCTGAAGGGATGGAGCGTTTAAATCCTCGTTCCTCTGTTATTCCCTGGGCCGCCCAAAGAATTTGCGATAATTGTTGTTGAGAAAGGGCAATGGAAACAAAGCTCCTTTCTGTCCTCCTTTTCTTGATGGTTTCTTCTAAGGACATTGATCCTTTGAATTTTGGCTTTGGGAGATCAATATTATTTCTGCCGGTATCTTTAGACTCCGGAACACTGGCCATGGCCAGCATAAAAGGGGAACCCTTTGTTGGCCCCGAGGGCAAAGATCCAGAAATATCTTCATCCTTGTTATAAAAGCCCTCATTTTGCCAGACTAAAAAATCCGCCCTGCCATATTTTGTTATAAAAAGACAAATTATTACAATAAGAATCATTACAAACAATTTCATAATATGTCCCTCCCCTTCTTATTAATCCCTATTCATTAAGCCAACTACGAAATTTATTATTTTTAGGCAGGGCTAAAGCCCTGCAATACATTGGATTTATTATAGCTTTTTACGAGTCTATCTATAGTGAAGGTTGGCAAAATATTCGCTAAAGCGATATAGGGAGGCTTTTTGTAAAGCTTCTTAGCGAAGCAAAAGCGATAAAAATTGCCGCTGTCTGAGCGAAGCGAGTTCGGCAATTTAGCTTTCGCGAGCTTAGGAGCTTAACAAAGACGACCGTCTAGCTAAGCGAATATTTGCCAACAACCCCATAATTTTTATGATAAAAATTGGAGCAGCCTTCCAAATAAATTTTAATAAACTGGGTACTCACAAATTTTTTCATTAAAATACGATCTATATAAAGGATAAAAATTTGACAAAAATAAAAATATTTTACTATACTTCTCTTAATTTAATAATATAACAATGAAAATAAAATACAAAGGCAATTCTATGAAAAAATTAATTTACTCATTCCACACTAAAGGCCCCTCTCTCTTTATATTCTTTACCCTTGTTTTACTGCTTATTTGGTTCAGTATGTATCTATCTCCCACTCCTTTGGCCGCCCCGACAAGCACTCGAAACCTCTCGGAAATAATCCGGGAGGTGGAAAGAAAATATCTTGGTGACAGCGCTGAAGGAGAAATGACCATGCAGATTGTTACCCGGCATTATACCCGGAAGATGAGCATGGAGTATTGGTCCAAGGGTAAAGATAGATTTCTTATCAAGATTACCAGCCCGGCTAAAGATAGTGGGATCAGCACCTTGAAAGTTAATAAGGAGATCTGGAATTATCTGCCCAAAGTAGACAGGGTCATTAAAATTCCTACGTCCATGATGGGAGGTTCCTGGATGGGCAGCCATATCACTAATGACGATCTGGTTAAGGAAACTCAAGTGGCCGAGGATTATACCTTTAAACCCCTTGAAGATACAAAATCGATTTTGGTGGTCGAGGGCATACCTAAACCCGAAGCCACTGTGGTGTGGGGGAAAATTATCTACAAAATCCTCATGCCGGATCTTGTACCCCTGGAGGTTTCCTTTTTTGATGAGGAGGATAATAAGGTGCGGATTATTAAATATTCGGAAGTCAAAGAAATAGACGGCCGAAAAATCCCCCTCAAATTGGAGGTATTGCCCCTGGAAAAAACTGACGAATCCACCATCATTTTCTATAGAAACATTCGTTTCGGAGTTTTTTTTAAGGATAATTTCTTTTCTTTAAAAAGCCTTAAAAATAGATAATAACATGCTAACTCTAAAAATGGCTTATCGAAATCTATGGCGAAACAAACGCAGAACAGGTTTAACCATTCTGGCTATGGTAGTTGCTTCATCTATGCTCATGTTAGCCATCGCCATCCTCAATGGTATGATATTTGATTTAATTGGTTCGGCTACAGATCAGTATACAGGCCACATTCGAATTACCAGGGCCGGCTATCCGGATGATCGGGACTTTTACAAGAGCCTTGATCACTACCAGCCCATCCTGGACAAGGTGGATAGGATGCCGGAGGTTATAGCCGCTTCTCCGAGGCTGCGCTCCTTCGGACTTTTTTCTCTGGGTAACAGGACCCGGGCAGTGGAGATAATGGGAATTAAACCTGAGCTTGAGCAAAAGGTTACTACTTTTAGCAAGCTGCTTATACACGGCACATTTATATCCCGACCCGGCCAGGTGGTGATTGGTGAAGTTTTGGCCAGGAAACTTAAAGCCGGCGTTGGATCTCAACTGGTTTATTTAACAATGGCCGCAGACGGCTCTATTGGTAATGATCTATTGACTGTAGCCGGGATTTTTAAGACCGGCAGCCTTGACCATGACGGCTCCCTGGCCATGGTAAGCCTCAGTTGGCTTGAAGATCTGCTTGTGTATTCAGGCCATATACATGAAATTGCCATAAGAATAAAAAAAGCCGGCCTGGCCTCTGAGACAGCAAAAAAAATGGCGCTTCAATTATCTAAGCCATCTATACAGGTAATGTCATGGCAGGAAATCTTGCCTGCCATGAAGCAGGCCCTTGATTTTTATGATATTTATATTTTAATTGTTCTTTTTATCCTTTATCTGGCTACAGGCCTGGGTATTATCAATACCTTCTTTATGATTACCTACGAGCGCAGCAAAGAATTCGGACTGATGCTCTCCTTAGGCATGACTCCCCGTGAGGTTCGAAGTCTCATGGTTAATGAGGCCGGTATTATGGGAATAATCTCCATGATTTTCGGTGGTCTGCTCGGCCTTGGGCTGATAACCTTGTTATATTTTCGGGGTCTGGACCTTTCCGCCTGGGTTACTCCAGTGAGCTATCTTGGGGCAACTATGCAGCCTGTGCTTCATACAAAGTTTAGCTGGCAAGGCATTATTTATCCGATAACCTTTTTGGTGGTTACCAGCATTGCATCAGCATATATTCCCGCCTGGAGGGCTTCAAAATTAGACCCAGTCCAGGCGTTGAGGAGAATCTAAGGTATGGGTTTCATTTAAGATTGGAGAATCAAGGGTATGGATTTCATAGAAATAGTGAAATTGGCCTGGAAAAATTTATGGAGGCATCGAATCCGGACCTTTATCACTGTCCTGGCTATGGCCGGGAGTTTATTTTTAGCCATAAGCCTGGTCAATATGGCCAAGGGCTCTTATAGTAAAATGATTGATCAAGGGGTACGTTCCGGTTCAGGTCACATCGGAGTTTATCAAAAGGGATATGTCAAGGACCGTCTGGCTGAGCAGAGTTTTCCCATGGATAATCTTTTGAAAAAAATCCAAAATATCTCCGGAGTAAAAGCAGTATTGCCGCACCTCAAATTTTCCGCCTTGGCTCAATCTGCCTATGATTCCAGGGGCTCTCTTCTTTTTGGACTTAAGGCTTCCCAAGAACACTCTATTAATCCTTATATTCAAAAATTGTCCGAGGGTCGATTTTTAATGGATTCTGATAAACGAAAGGCTGTAGTCGGTTCAGGGCTGGCCAAGGAATTACGAATAGCGCCTGGAAAAAGCTTTATTATTACCTTGCAAGATAAAGCCGGGGAGCTTCAGAGTGAAAAACTTCGGGTTGTCGGCATATTACAAACTGGCATCAAGGAGCTTGACAATTCAATGGTAATGGTTAATTTACCGGAAGCTCAACGAATCTCAGGATATATCGGCCAGGTGCACGAGTTGTCAGTTATACTTCATTCTGCGTTTTTACAAGGCTCTGTTCTTCCTGTGATTCAATCTTTGCTTTCGCGCAAAGATAATTTGGTTGCTTTAGGCTGGCAGCAGGCCATGCCGAACCTTCGAAATGCTATTCAATACGATTACACTTCTTTGCGGGTGATTCTTCTTCTTTTGGTAACCATTGTAGGAATTGGTATTATTAACACCTTTTTGATGTCTGTTCTGGAACGTACCCGGGAATTCGGCACCCTTATGGCTATTGGCACACCGCCTTCTTTTTTACGATGGCTGGTAATAACAGAAGCCTCGTTTACCGGGCTTTTGGGTGTTGTTTTGGGATGGATTGGCGGCAGCGTCGCCACATATTATCTTGTTACCCGCGGACTGAATTTGGCTTTTATCTTATCCGACGGCCAGGAGTTTGGAGGTGTCTTTTTTGATCCCATTATCCGGGCTAGTTGGAATATTCCCAATATGATATCTTTATCAATCTTTTTATTTATTATATGTATTGGCGCTTCGCTGTATCCGGCATGGAAAGCCGCAAAAATAGAACCTGTACAAGCATTAAAGTGAGAAGGAAGAAGGCCTATGTCTTTGGTAAAACTTACTAATGTAAAAAAATATTATCACAACGACTCCAATATGGTGCGAGCAGCAGATGATGTCTCCTTGAAGATTGAAAAAGGAGAATTTACCGTGCTGGCCGGCCCTTCAGGGAGCGGTAAAACAACTCTTTTGAATTTGATAGGAGGACTTGATCGTCCGGATTCAGGAGAAATCTGGGTAGCCGGCCAAAAATTAAGCGAAAAAAGCCAGAAGGACCTATCACGCATAAGAAGAGGGAAAATCGGTTTTATATTCCAGGCCTATAACTTGGTTCCAGTCTTAACTGCCGAGGAAAATGCGGAATTTGTCCTCATGCTGAACGGCATTCCCCCCAAAAAGCGCAAAGAAAAAGTCCTTGCCATTCTCAAAGACATGGGAATGGAGGGATTAGAGCATCGAAAGCCAGGTGAGATGAGCGGCGGCCAACAACAACGAATAGCCGTGGCACGGGCCATGGTCACAGAGCCGGACATTATTCTGGCCGATGAACCCACAGCCAACCTTGACTCCGAATCCAGTGTAAATTTATTGAATTTAATGCGAACATTCAATGAAACCAAGGGGATGACCTTCTTGTTCAGCAGCCATGACGAACGTGTAATTCATCTGGCCAAACGGGTAGTTCATCTGCGTGATGGGAAAATCGAATCAGACACGGAAAAAATTTCTTGACTTCATTATGTGAGATAAATTTTCTTACGGAATGCCGCATCCCGTATCGCTAACTTCTATCAGAACATGGCTGTTTTCCACACGATGTTGATAGTGCTTTCTATGCCCTTGTTTAAATCCGCTTCTTTTGATCCCTAACGAGCATCTTGGTTTTTTTATTGTTTTTCCCTCTTTTTTTATACTCTGCTCAGCCCCCCCTTAATCAGGCCCATATTTTGCAGATCTTGAATAAATTTTTGTTTTTTTATTGGTTTAATATGGTAAAAGGAAACGTCTCCATCATAGTAAGCCTTTTTTATATTCTTCGGATTACAGAGAGCGGTAGTCATAATTACTTTTACTTTTTGACATTCATCAACATCTAACAGTTTTTCAATTTCACGAATCTGTTGAAGCGTTTGATGGCCGTCTAATCCAGGCATCATGATGTCCATACAGATAAGGTCGTATGGTTTATTCTTCTCCCGAGCCAAGCTAAAGGCTTGAACTGCTTCTTCCCCATTATTGGCAATATCACATTCACCATAAGGGGAAAGAATTCTCTTTAAAATGAATTGCGAAACACCTTCATCTTCCACAATCAAGGCTTTCATTATTAGTGCTCCTCTCTCTATAAGCTTCTATAAATTCTGCAAGGAAAAATCCCTTAAGTTAATGGCATTGAATCCTGTCTAATAAAAATGTTTGGGAAGTCGGCTAAAAAAATATGTACTAAGAAACTTTACAAAAAACCTCCTCTGGATCAATTCTCTTAACAACGCTTTGAATGGCTTCCATTAATTCAGGAATCCTAATAGGTTTTGAGAGATATCCATCCATACCTGCCTCAAGACACTTCTGTTTATCACCCTTTAGGGCGTGGGCGGTCAAAGCAATAATGGGCAGATGTGCTTGGGAACCCCTTTCCTGGTCACTGATAATTTTTGTCACCTTAAACCCATCCATATCCGGCATTTGCAGATCCATCAATACTAAATCTACTGAATGATTTTTAAACAGGCATAAAACCTCTTGCCCATTTTTTGCCGGAAGCACAACGTGCCCCATATTTTGCAAAAGCCTGGTTGCAAATTTCTGATTAATAGGATTATCCTCTGCCAATAGAATCTTTAATCTTTGTTTTGGCTGCTGCTCCTTTAAGGTATGTCTGGTGATGAGTTGAGCTTTATCCAAGTCCTCATCCGGTTCACCTTGTCCAAAAACACTCAACAGAGCCTTAAAAAGTTCCGATTGTTTAATCGGTTTAGGAAGATAAGCTTCAATTCCCGCCCGCCGGCAACAGGCTGCGTCTCCTCTTTGGTCAAGAGAGGTGAGCAGCATAATTTTAACGTCAGATAAAACCGGATTCTTTTTGATAAGTTCACTTACTTCAAAACCGTTCATCTGCGGCATTTGTAAATCCAAAATAACCAATTGATACGGGCTGCCTTCCAGTGCGGCCCTTTCCATCATCCCTAAGGCGCTTTCCCCATCTCGAACTTCCCGGGATAAAAGCCCCCAGAAAGAGAGCATCTGCCGGAGGATCATCCGGTTGGTGGCATTATCATCAACAATGAGGACACGTATGCCCTTGAGGTCAACAGGTTTTGATGCCCATACAGGCGATTTTTTTGTCGGCTGTAGCCGGAATCGGATTGTAAAATAAAAGGTACTGCCTTTGCCCAAATCGCTCTGCGCCCAAATTTTTCCTCCCATTAATTCTGTTAACTGCTTGCAGATAGCAAGCCCTAACCCCATGCCTCCATATTGGCGGGTAGAAGAGCCGTCCGCCTGCCGGAAACTTTCAAAGATTATCTGCAGCTTGTCTTTGGAAATACCAATCCCCGTATCGGAAACAGCGAACTGAAGCTGAACGGAATCTTTGTCCTTTTTTTCAAGATCAACGATGATACCTATGTCGCCGGCCTTAGTAAACTTAACGGCGTTTCCTGCCAGATTAATGATTATTTGGCGTAATCTGCCGGGATCTCCAATAAGAGCAAAAGGAACATCAGGCTTAATATAACAAGCAATCTGTAATCCTTTGTTGTACGCCTTTAAAGCCAGTATATCAGTAACTGATTTGAGGGTTGATTGCAGATCAAAATGAATCTCTTCTAAATCCAAGTATCCGGCCTCTATTTTGGAAAAATTCAGAATATCGTTAATAATATCCAAGAGGGAATCTGCTGATGTTTTCACTATCTGCAGGTATTCACTTTGCTCCTTGGTCAATTCCGTATCAAGGATTAAGTCGGTCATGCCAATAATGCCGTTCATGGGCGTGCGAATCTCATGGGACATATTGGCCAGGAACTCACTTTTGACCCTGCTTGCTTCCACCACAAGCAGCTCCGCCTGCTTGCGCTTGGTGATATTATGGAATATTCCCTGTAAGATCGTTTGCCCTCCCACATCACTCAAATTGGCGCTAATCTCTACAGGAATCAATTGATCGTCTCGATAATTCACACACATAACCTCGCACACTCCCTTTCCCTTTTGAATGTACTTTTTAAAAATATCTTTATAATGCTCTGCTTCATGGAGTGGATGAAGTTTGGTTTGATGCATGCCGATTATTTTTTCCAGGGGCAGGCCCAGCAAATTCTCAGCCTGCTTATTTGCCTCAAGGATAATGCCTGTTTTGGCGTCCGCAAGAAAAATGGCGTCATTGGCGGCATCAAGCAATCTTCGGTACCGCTGCTCGCTTTGGCGCAGCACCTCCGCAGATGCGGCTATCTGCGCCAGGTATTTTGCCTCTGCTTCAAACCGCAGTTTTTGTTTCCAGACCTTAAAAATAGCCAGCCCTGCTAACCCAAACAGTATGATGAGAAAAAGGGCATAGCCGAAGTTGTTCCGGGCATTTTTATGAATGGGCCCGGAAATTTCACCATAGGGCAAGTTTATAATCACATTCCAGGTAGCCTTGCCCATTAAAATCCTCTTATAAGCAACTATATCTTTTCCGTGCCCAATACAATTTACAAATACGCCGCATCCTTCCCCTTCAGTCCTTACTTTATTCAGGAAATCATGTTTTTTTTGAATATGCTCCTTTAGTCTGCCTTTAGTAATAAAGTCGCCTTTTTTAAAATAATCTTTTTGCATTAAATCCAACATCGACTTTCCGATAAGGTCCTCTTGCGGGCTACCGGCGTAAGCCGGGACAATTTCTTATTATGGGCGGTATACAAATTTTAGTATAATAAAATTATTTATAACTGGACATCAACTGATAAATATGTTTGAATTATCCTTTTCGAGTTTATTTTTTATAACCTACTCT
>DAOURK010000071.1 GCA_030625085.1 Pseudomonadota bacterium | reverse complement strand
TACGTAATTTTATGCTTAAATCATGAGGATTTAGATCTACTTATACTCGGACAGGCTGAATTATACAAAACTGCCATTATTTGAAGAACCTTATTAGAGAAGTACTTGCGGATTTTCCAACTGAATTTTTTTATTATAGGTTGTTGTAGGGTTATCGAATGCGGAGATAATCGGCAGCGCCGTCGTTGTAGGGTTATCGAATGCGGAGATAATCGGCAGCGCCGGGCTCAACCACATACTTTTGTTTAATCTTCGGCCAGGTCTCTTTAACGAATTGCATATATAATTGTTGCCTGGCGGCGGTAATATCCCGGCTGGCTGGCTTGAGTTGTTCTAAAAATCTTTTGGTTTCACCCGTAGATTCAGCTATAGTTTTGGTGCGGTAAGCCGCTGCTCTCTGGATCAGACGGTTGGCTTGGGCCCTGGCCTTTAATATCTGCTCATTACGATAGCTTTCTGCCGTAGTAATACACTTCTTCTTATCTATTTGAGCGTTTATAACATCATTAAAATATGATTGCACCATATCAGGAGGGCTTACTTCCCGCAATTCCACAAAAGTTATCCCCAAACCCGTTTGCAGAGCATCCAGCCTTTTTTGGAGATCGAGTTTTATACTATTTTCAATAGAGCGTTTGCCATAGGTCAAAATCTGGTCAACCGGCATTGAAGCCAGAGTATGGATTATTGTGCTGCTGACCATATTCTTCAGCACTTGCTCATTAATATTAACGCTGAAGAGGTAATCAGCCGGCTGGTCAATAGCGTATTGAAGAACGCAGCTTAAATGAACAACATTGTTATCCCCGCTTATACAATATGAATCCAGGCCGGTAAGATCTCTAAAGGTCCAGGCAATCTCACTGTTTTCAGAAAAATCGTCAAAGATGACGCGATGGCTTTTCTTAACCGCTACCTTATCTATCCTGTCTATAGGCCAGGGAAAAGAATAATGTATACCCGGCATAACTTGACTGTCAATGATCTTGCCAAACCGCTGCAAAACTCCCACTTCATTGGAAGATATTGAATATGTTCCCGAGAAGGCATATATAATGAGAAGAAGGGCCAGCACTTTCCACAGGAATCTTTTGGTGCTGCGAAAAGTTAGTCGAAGATTTCTTTTTATGGTCTCTTCGATCATTTGGTTTCCTTTTTCTTCCCTTGAGGCGCAGTCAGATAGCGAAAAAGTTCATTTTCCGAAGAAAGCACCAGGGTGCTTTTGCCCTGAAGTAATTCTTTGTAAAGTTCAAGTGATTTGGAAAAATCAAAAAATTCAGGGCCCTGACTATAGGCATCTCCATATATACGTATTGCTTCCCGATCTCCCTCGCCTTTGATTGTTTCCGCTTCCTGATAAGCTCTGGCTATTATTTCCGTGACTTCCCGGTCGGCCTTGGCTTCGATCTTGGCCGCTTCTTCGGTACCTTCAGCCCGGTATTTTTTGGCCTCTTTATCCCGTTCCGATTGCATCCTGTTATACACTGCCTTGGCCACAATTGAAGGATAATTTAATCTTCGTATACCTATCTGAAGGATCTCAAGCCCATATTTGGCCTTAACATTTTCATTGGATTCATTGACTATGCGAGCTTCGATTTCAGTTAATTTCACCTTTTCGGGATCAGTATTGATAATCTGGTCTAACTGGTAGTCCCCCAAAACATTGCCGAATTGTGAATTGATCATATCACCCAGTTTCTGCTGAGCAACCTCGACCCTGGCTACTGATTGAAAGAAAAGGGAGGGGTCATATACGCGCCAGCATACATAACAGGTGAAAATAATGGGATTCTTATCACCCAAAAGTAATTGGATGGGCTGAATGACAAAGACATTCACCCGACGGTCAATACGATTAATCGTCTCAAAAAAACCCGGCAGTTTCGGCTGAAGCCCTGAATGCTCTATAATGCGCACTGATTTGCCGAATCGGGTGACAATGGCGTATTCTTTTTCACTCACACTAAAAGAGCATAAAAAGAAGGCGCTGATACCTATGGCCATAATAATTAATACAAGGGCTGTTTTTTTCATTCGTCAATTCCTTCTTCAAAAAGATCCGAATAATCGGGGAAATCGCTAAAACCCATCCACAACTGGGGATTCCCAGCCTGAGGATCTATAATAATAAGTTTTTTGTCTGTTAAGGCTTCCTTCATTGCTTTCAAATAAAAACAACGTTGATTAATGAAGGGATGTTTTTCATAACTTTCCAGCTTCTGTAAAAAGCGGGATGTATCGCCAATGGTAGTGCATTTCTTTTCCACATTATAAGCCTTGGCTCTGGCAATCCGGTGCAGCGATTCTTTTCTGGCTTCAGGCAATTTCTGATTTCGATAACCATAAGCAGTATTGATTATCTGGCGTTTTTCCTGAAAAGCGGCAATTACCTTTTCAAAAGAATCTGCTATAAAGATAGGGGGATGGGTATCTTTCATATTTACGCTTAACAGCTCTATTCCCATCTTCATAGTATCAATCTGTTTTTGGACCCGCGTTTGTATCTCATTGATTAATTGTGTTCGAAGCCTGGTGGCAATATCATAAAAGGTATTGGCCGCAAAAAGCCGGGTGATAACTCTGTGGGTAATATTGTTCAAGGCCTCTTCAGGGTCTTTATGCAGGAGAGTAAAATCAAAGATATTTTTAATGCGGTAGTGGAGAATCAGATAGGGATGAAAATAATTATTATCTCCTGAAAGAAAAGGTTCTCCTTCGCCATGTTCTCCGGACCATAATAAGGCGAAGTACAAAGGATCTGAAATATTCCCGATCTGCATCCGGCGAATCTCTCGGGTATTGGTTTTGACTATTTTTTCTATAGGCCAGGGAAGTTTATAATGTAAACCCGATTGCACGGGTGTTTTTGTACTGACAATTCTGTTAAATCGAAATTTAATCCCTTCTTGTTGTGGCCCTACCATGACTATACATGTGCTTGCATACCATACCACAAGAGGCAAGGCTACGGCCAACCAGTAATATTTTTTTATGGCGTCCTTAAATCCGGGATACCCTTTTAATGGATCACCAAGCAATTGATCAAGGTTGTGTATATATCTCCCCATAGATTCCCAATTAAAGAGAGAAGCAACTACCTTGTAAGAATGGTATTGATTTAACAACCGGGGGTTTTTACGAATTCGGGGGTTTACGACCTGAATGATGCTTTCAAGGGCAAAGGAAAGAATAAAAAGTGAAATCAGGAAAGCAATTGGCCGATCTATGTTTATGCCCAAACGATATATAAGGAGAGATATTCCGGTAAGAAAAGCCCCGGCCATATCCGCCTTGGAGTGGAGCCCGTCTGTAATAAGAGCTGCCGATTTTTCTTCTGTACCTACTGAGGTCTCGAATTTGTAAACAAAATAGGAACATATAGAAAAGAAAAAGAAAAGAACGCCGGAAATAATAGTTCCTTGAAGCGGGACCCCGGGGGAAATAATTACTTTATATAATATGGATAGAGCAACGATTAGCATAAAAATACCAATGCCAAAAGAAACATAATGCTCAAGGGTTATACGGGATGCCTTTTCTTCAGAAGGCTGGGATGATTTCTTATCTTCCTTTTTTTGAAACCGGACGGCCAAATAAACAATGAGTGAGGTGCCGATATCGCTGAAGCTGTGCCAGGCTTCGGCAAGGATGGCCATACTGCCGGTAAAATAATAAAGGATAAATTTGGCAGTGGTTAACCCAAGATTTAAACCAGTGGAAATACCGGCTGTTTTTTCTCTTGTAGTCATGATTTCACTGCCTGCTTTAAAGGTTTATTGGCCCCTTATGGACATTGGCCTTATGGACTATGAGTTAACTATTTTAATACCCAATTTATAGCTTCTCAGATATTAAATTTCATCCTGTAGCGCAGGGCTTTAGCCCTGCTTAACCCCTGCTAAAACCAATTTCTTTAGGCAGGGCTAAAGCCCTGCGCTATTTCTATCTGAATATGGATTATAAAATTATTTTTCTAAAAATCTCTGTGATATGATCTTAATTATATCTTATACAATTTATATCGGTTTTATGAAAGGTTTAGTAAGGATAACACCCAGTTTATAGGTGATCTTGTTAATATTGAAAGATGTCATAACTCGAATTGCAGGCTGCTAAAATTCATCTTTACTCGAGTATAGGATTTGAATCGTATTAGATTTCTAATTATAAATAAAAACAAGATATAATACAATACAATTACTGTTTTTTTAAAATTGGTGTTTTAGCCTATAATCTGTAACGGCTATTTCAATAAAAAATCAGCAATTCTGAATACAGCATTTCTATGTAGTACACTTCCGGTAAATACAAGAGAAAAAAAAGATAGTGCTTAAATAGTGTTTAATATGTAGTGGTAAAAATATTATTTGTTTAGCAACGTTTCAGTTTCAATTTGGTAATATTAAATTTTTATGGTAAAATCATAAAAATATATATAGAAAATAATAGATTTGCTGAACAGAGCGGCGTTTTAAAAATAATCTTCGGATGGTTTGCCGGCATAAGCATTAAGATTTAAGCGGAAAACAGTATATTTATTTTGGTGGCTGAAGTGAAGCCTTAGAAAATAATCGCCGGAGGGGCTGATGATACATCAGTATCAAAATGTAAGTGGAAGAAATGGTGTGTGCAAGAGGGTGATACAAAATTAGAGTTAGATGTGCTATAAAAAAGGTAGATATATTCAATATAGCAGACATCTGTATAGCACCAATATAATAGATGTGTGTATAGCACCGATATAACAGACGTCTGTATAATCAACTGTCGCATGATTTACAGACTTACGCCAACAATAGCCGGAAGGGAAACTGTAGCAAATGAAAACCGCAGACAACGATAACCTCAAACAACTTGATGAACTACTTGCTGAAAGTAAACAATCTTGGCTTTTAGGTGCAGGAATCTGTGTGAACGCAGGCATCCCTTTAATGGGGCCATTGACTTCTCAAGTATTTGCCAGAGTTGAGACTGATAACATGGAAGCCCTTGATGTTCTGAACGCTGTAAAGGAGGAACTGCCAAGTGGATCCCATATTGAGCACATTTTGAGTCAACTATGTGATTACGCAACCATTGCAGAGCGCTCCAAAGAGAAAAAGGCCAAAGTGGGTACTCATATTTTGGATTTCGACAAGTTGCGTGAGTTGCACGAAAAGATACTGAGGGGGATTGCAGAGACGATTCACTGGGGATACACCCCTGCTGATGGCGATGAACCTGAGCGGATTGGAACCTGAGAAAAGCCAATCGTTAAAGTTGACGAGCACAAAGAGTTCGTTTCGGCACTGTTCAACCGGAGCCAGGCTGGTGTTGCAGAAAGACGGAGTGCCGTCAAACTTTTCACCATTAATTACGACACGCTTATCGAGGATGCTCTTGCTTTGGGTTGCTTTTCATACTGGGATGGTTTTTCAGGAGGTGCTGTCGCATATCGAAATTACCATTATGGGGAGCAAGAGCCGGAATCTGGATTTCGCGCCCATGTGATTAAACTCCATGGTTCTATTGATTGGTATCTTGGCGATGATGAGCGAGTGTGGCGAGTGCGGGATGGCGACTTATACCCAAGCACATCGTCAAGGGTGCTGATTTACCCGCAAGCAATCAAATATTTGGCAACACAAAGAGATCCCTTCGCTGCCCAATTCGATTTGTTTCGCCGAACCCTTGGTTCGGGTGCAGAGAATGTTCTGGCTATTTGCGGATACAGCTTTGGGGATGAGCACATCAACAAGGAAATAGAACTGGCCCTACAGCACACTGGAAACAAGACCACGATCCTGGCATTTTCCCAATATCTCAATCCAGTGTTAGAACTGTGGAGAGAATTGCCGTGGGCAAAGCGCTTATATGTAATCACTGGTGAGGGGTTATATGTCGGAAATGAAGGCCCATTCTTTCCTCCCGCTAATGGTGAGAAGTGGGACTGGTGGAAATATGAAGGCGTAACGAGAATCCTAAACAGTGGTGCGGAGGCGTGTGTGCTATGAGTGCATTTGATCTTATAAGTGAATTAAAGATCGGCCATATTGTCGAAGTCTCTGGTACCACAATAAAGATCGAGCTTTCGGGAGATGTCACGGAATTGACCCGAACTTATGAGGGGCGCGTTTATCCGATAGGCCAAATCGGTAGTATCGTAAAGGTTCACTTTGGACGCCGATTGGTTTTCGGGTTCGTTACACTTCTTCGGATGCGCTCCGAGGAACTGCCTGAAGTGGTGAACCCGATACCTCCAGATGCTGATCAGCGTATTATGGAGGTTGAACTCTTTGCGGAAGGTATATGGAACGTGGCCGACCAAAAACTACGGTTCGTTCGAGGCGTTACCACTTATCCGCTACCACGCCAAGGCGTTTTTCTGCTTACTAGACAGGAAACAGTTCAGCTCTATAGTGCAGCTGAAGGTCAACAACGCGTAGACAACTATGACCCACTTGTATCTTTTGCTCACTACGTCGGGGCCGATAATGCGCTCTGCCGGGCAAATATCGATAAAATGTTCGGGATGCATTGTGCCGTTCTTGGGTCAACGGGATCAGGAAAGTCAGGTGCCGTTGCAGCTTTGCTTCACAGCATGCTTGAGCACAAGGCCGTGCCTGAGCGCGACTGTCGACCACGAATTGTTATCATTGATCCGCATGGTGAGTATGGTCACGCCTTTGGGGATCGTGCTGTGGTGTATCGGGCATATAACCCGCTTGGAACTGAAGAAGCTGAAGGAACTCCCATCAAACTGCCATATTGGTTGATGTCGGCAGATGAATTCCGGATGCTTGTAATTGGCAAAACGGAGCAAGAGGCTACATCTCAGAACAATATCGTTTATAAGGCTATCACCTATGCTCGAATGGTGGCAGCCGATCTTGTAGAACCATCACCAAAAAGCTATGTCGGAACTGCCCCAACTGATGGGCGAGATCATGATGCCCCAAGACCCATGGATGGTGTGACCGATGAACAACTAACTCAATTTGATCGTGATAAACCGCGCCCCTTCAGCCTGGAGGAGTTCTATAACCACATCGTTTATTTGCAGGCTGCTCGAGTGCAGAACGGTACTCTAAACAAGGTTACTGCCACAGACTTTTCTAAATTATTTAGGTCGATACTAGACAAGCTGTCGGTGTTACGACAAGATCCGCGGATAAAATTCCTCATGAAGGAGTTGACGTCAGAAAGTCCATCACTTGGAAAAATAATCGAGCAGCTAGTCGGAAATATCGATGATAGCGACGGGGGTAAACCCGACATCCGAATACTTGACATATCTGGTCTACCGAACGAGGTCGCTGGTCCATTATCTGCGATGCTGGCACGGTTGCTATTCCAGTATAAAGTTTATCAAACTACAGAAGAGCGCAAATGCGACCCCGTTGTTTTGGTGTGCGAAGAGGCGCATCGATATGTTCCAAATCGTGGAGAGGCAGAATATGCCGCTGCACAGTCATCCATAAGACGAATCGCCCGGGAAGGAAGAAAATACGGTATCGGGTTGATGCTAGTGAGCCAGCGTCCAGCTGATGTCGAGAGTACGGTTATCTCACAATGTGGGACATGGTTGGTTTTAAGGCTTACGAACGTAGCGGACCAGCAGCATGTGGCACGATTTCTCCCGGATGGGCTATCAGGCATGACAAAGGCCTTACCAAATCTCGCGCAGCAGGAGGCCATTTTTGTTGGTGAAGGAGCTGCGATGCCAGCACGTATTCGAATTCGTGATCTCACAGAAGAGCAGTTGCCGAAATCAGAGACTGCGAAATTTGCACAAGGGTGGTCAATGGACCGACTGTCTGAAGATGAGATTGAGGCCATTGCGAAACGGATGGCCACATAAACGATAGTGAGAAAGACGTAGTATGGATCATTTGATTGCAACAACACATGCGAACGCGCTGCACCTGGCCGCTATTCCGCTACGCTTCATAGCGGCATCTGAGCTTGGTCATTAGGTTGATAAAAGCATATGAATAGTCCGAAGTACATAAAGCTAGACGGTACTGGTAAATTTTTTCATACTAGCGGCAGCTTTGAATCGGCTTTTGTCCTTTTTAGAAATCCTTTGATATCCCATTTTCCTTAAATCATCGAGAATGGAAGATTAATTCCAAAACTATTGATAAGATAGAACTCGCCGAAGATATTGTCAGGAGATGGCAACAGCCGACCGAGGGTATAATGCTAGAACTCGTTTGTCCTGACGCACAAATCAAAGAGCATTTGGAAATGGCTAGATCAATTATGATCCTCATCTCACTTGCTTCAGGAACAGGCGTATCCAGCCATCGGCGCATTTTCAGATGGGAATCAGATGTTCTCAAAATATGGCGACGAATGACAGGTGAAGAACGTGGTCCTGGCCCAATTGTACCTTCTTTCGAAATGTCTTCTTTTCTCCAAATAGCACTGGTTCACTTCGACGCACTTCCACCCGAGAAACGATCAGCCATGCGCTTAGCTATTAACTATATTAACCTTTCAGCAAATGGTTATATCGACAACAGACTATTTCATATCACCCAGCCATGGGAGTTTCTTTCTCAGGCTTGGATTAAGGCAGGAAAATTATCCACAGATGTTTTGAGTCTTCGCTCTAGATTGAAGCGTACGTTAAAAGACTGGAGGCAAGAACATAAAACACTTGATCCGAATGGTTTTTTAACCGCTCGTGTTCTCTCCGCATTCACCTGGCCTAAGCTAAAAGACCAAATAGAACAATATTAGGATATTTTATTTCAAACCCAAAAGGACTTTAACACCGCCTATGAGGCAGTCCTCCCCGGATAAGGACATGAACTTTTACGACACAACCGCGTCATTTACCGTACACGCTGGATCACTGGGCTTCGTTATCCGATGCTAACTCGCCCACAGGCTCGGCCTTCTATGACGTTTCTGTTCGTCGGCTCGTCGCTTTGCTCCAGGCTTCCTCCAGACAAAACCTCACGATTTTAGCCCTTGCCTTACGCTAGTTGTTCGTATATCATCAAATAAACTGATGATATAGTGATCCGTCAACAGGGGACTTTCACCCCATAAATTCATGCCCATGCCGGGCGTACACCGCTGGAGCTGACTGCCGGATAAAGCCCCGCCAGCAGCTTAGTTTCACATTGTACTGATTAAATTAAAATGCATATTTTGTTAATATTCGCATAATCATTTCAAGCATATGATTTATGATTAATATAAGGATTATAATAGGATGTCTAAAAAAAAGAATAAAAAGGATATACAACGAACAAAAAAAAAGAAAAAGAATTATAAGCCAAAGTCAGGGAGAGCACATCAAAAACAATAAATACATGAAAACATTAAAAAAATAAGGCATTCTTCACAGCATTTGGCGGAAATGCTGATGCTGGCATTTCCGCCAAATGCTGAAAGGCGCCAAAATCAAAAACACAAAAATCTGATAAAATACCACTATGATTAGCACTACTAAACAGATTAAAAAAATAAATACTGATTTGATAGATATAACAGAGTATTTTCGCCTCGACTCAAACAGGAAAATAGATCCCATTAAAAGGTCTAAGTTGGGTCAATTTATGACTTGTGGGTCTGTCGCAAAGTTTATGGCATCCCTTTTTAATTCGATTGAGGATGATATTTATCTCCTTGATGCCGGCGCAGCCGTAGGCTCATTAACCGCTGCATTTTTACAAGAGGCTTGTAATAGAAAAATCAAGCCCAAAGTAATTAATTCAATATGTTATGAAATTGATGATTTATTAATTGAATATTTACAAGATACATTAAAAGAAAGTAAGAGATATTGTGACGTAAGGGGGATTAAGGTTAATTATGAAATATTTCAAGAGGATTTCATAACATCCGCTTGTCAAATTATTAAACCCGGATTATTTACTCAGAGACGATCACAGTCTTTTACTCATGCCATATTGAATCCTCCATATATGAAGATATTATCTTCATCCTCTTACCGAAGGTTGCTTAGTCAAATTGGTATCGAAACCTCAAATTTATACACTGGTTTTCTTGCTATGGCTATTAAACTATTGAGACCCGGGGGAGAAATAGTTGCTATTGTGCCGCGCAGTTTTTGTAATGGCACTTACTTTAAAAGTTTTAGAAATTTTTTATATTCCGAAGTCTCTTTTAAACATATTCATGTCTTTGAATCTCGTATGAAGGCATTTAAAGAAGATGAAGTTTTACAGGAAAATATTATTTTCCATGCTGTTAAAAGAGATAAAAAAGGGCAGGTTCATATCTCATCAAGCGGAGGGCCTGATTTTGCAGATATGACCCAAAGAATAGTTTCTTATGAGAAAGTGATTAAAGCAGATGATCCAAACAAATTTATCTATATTGCAACTTCGGAATTAGACCAAAGTATCATAGATCGGATTTCGACCTTTAACCATACTCTGGAAGATTTAAATATTGAGGTATCAACCGGACCGGTTGTCGATTTTAGAATGCGCGATTTTCTTCGCACGGAAATTTGTTCTAAAAGTGTCCCTTTATTATACCCACTGCATTTTGAAAAACATAATTTAGTTTGGCCTAAAAACAGTAAAAAACCTAACGCTATACAGATCACAAGTAAAACCAGGAAATGGTTGTGGGCTAATTCAGGGCATTTTACAATCACCAAGAGATTTACGACAAAAGAGGAGAGAAAAAGAATAGTCGCTAATGTTTACAATTCATCATTGCCTGGGGAACTTATCGGCTTTGAAAATCATTTAAATGTATTTCACCATGGGAGAGAAGGTATTTCGAAAAACGTATCCTTCGGACTGACAATTTATTTAAACAGCACATTAGTTGATAACTATTTTCGTCTCTTTAGCGGCCACACACAAGTTAATGCCTCGGATCTCAAAATTATACCATATCCAAGCCTCGAAACACTAAAACGACTGGCCGGTAAAGTTAAAAATAATAAAATACCCGACCAAGAAGAAATTGATTCATTGATTAACCAGGAGACTAACTCAATGGCAAGTCAGGTATCTATTGATCCAATTAAGGCTAAGCGGAAAATAGAAGAAGCATTTAACATTCTAAAAGAATTAGGGCTTCCCAAAGGGCAGCATAATGAACGTTCTGCTCTTACTCTCTTAGCTATTTTAAATCTTAAGCCAAATGGAAAATGGCGAAAAATTGAAAAACCATTAATGGGTATTACGCCAATTATTGATTGGTGTCGAGAGTTTTATGGTAAAGAATATGCACCTAATACACGGGAAACTTTCAGGAAACAGACTATGCATCAATTTGTTGATGCCGGCATTGCACTGTATAATCCTGATAATCTAAATCGGCCAGTCAACAGCCCAAAGGCATGTTACCAGATCAGCACTGAGGCATTTGAAGTTATTGTAACTTATGGGACTTCAAAATGGAATATTACGCTTTCCTCATTCTTAAAACAACAGAAAACACTTGTACAGCGATACGCAATGGAACGAGAAATGAAAGGGTTGGTTGTTGTTAATTGAAGCGGTAACGAGCCATGGCCCAATTGATAGCAAAAGACATAATGAATTATTAGAATTATTTAATAAAGTCCTGCCTTGCCTTGTTTTTGTTACTGCATTTCCGGATCGAGCTACCATGGCAAAATATCTTACCGAAATTTCATGGGAAACAGAAGTATGGGTAGCGGAAGCTCCCACTCATTTAATTCATTTTAATGGAGAACGCTTCATAGGCCCATATGATAATACCTAAAGATTTTTAGATATTAAATTTCATATTGTAGCGCAGGGCTTCAGCCCTGCCAAAATGCAGGGCTGAAGCCCTGCGCTACTTTTGTCTAAATATCGATTATGAAATTATTTTTATAAAAATCTATAAATGCCTTATAGCCATGCCAATGCAAAGCGAGCGGGGCGGCAAAAAGCCGCCGCCTGATGATTGGCCACATTATGCGGCTAAAAAGGCAATAGGCCCTAAGCAGTTGAACGAAGAGGAAGCAAAAAATACGGCCAGGCGAGCCTTCCGGAATAATTCCGGATTGACCTCTTCTGAGATTGGAAAGGCCATTGGACGTTCAAGACGAACGGTAGATTCCTACATTGCCGATCTATGGGCGGCAGTACAGATGGATCTGGATCTTAAGATATTTCGGATGCTCCGGCTTGGAATCCCGCAGGCCAGGATTGCCAAGAGTTTAGGGACAACCAGAGATATTATTCGAGACCATTTGGGGATTATGCCAACATTAGCAAAATCCCCAAATAGCGATTTATCCAGGGGCTTTACCGTGCCCCAAGTTGCTGAAAAGTATGGCTGGACAGAGCCTATGCTATGGTCGCTGGCCTGGAAGGAAAATATGACTTTGAGCGAGAAGATCTGCCCGGAAAAGAGCATATCCACACTGTCAAGGAAGAAATACTTCGGAACGTTTTGAGGCAGGCGTTGTCTCTGCAATGCAAAAAAAAAAAATTCCGGAAGTGACAAGCCGATATGTAATAGTTTTAAAACAAAATTCTCAATCGCCTCAATCGGTTCCCCTGCTGCAATAGTCCCCAATACCCTGACATGAACAGAAGGGGTGCCATGCTCAGTAAGGGTAATGGCACGTTTCTTATTCGGCCGGATTTAAATTACTCCCTTTTCCTCAAGCTGCATTAAATAGATTTGGTTCTGGCGGCATCAGCCTTTAAGGTCAATAGTTGAAAAGCAGGAAAATCAAATCCTAAAAATAATAATTTTGCTGGTTAAGGCAATATCTCAGGGACGTCAAAGGGTACACTTCCGCTAAATACAAGAAAAAAAAATAATATTTATTTGGCAACGTTTCGGTTTCAATTTGGTAATCTTAAATTTTTATGGTAAAATCATAAAAATATATAGTGTAGAAAATAATAGATTTGCTGAACAGAGCGGCTCTTTAAAGATGAACTTCGGATGGTTTGAGGAATTAGAGAATTTTGACTTTCAGAAAAGAAAAAAGAGGGTGGAAGAGGCTGAGAATATTTGCATTCTGTCCACATTTCGTTGAAAAAAATACCACATATCGGGATAGGACCGCCTCTAACAAAAGGCGGCCCTAAGATGATATTGAAGATATATTGAAGATATGTTTGATGAAACAAGAGAATCAAATGTAACTCCAACTACAAGTCGTTTAATTGTCAAACGCAAGGGACAAAGCATTACTCGAAAAATTCCTAAACCTATTATTATAGTGGACACACGTGAGCAGCTTCCTTTCACTTTTACCCGGTTCTCTAACTGGATTGCAGAA
Organism: Pseudomonadota bacterium; assembly: GCA_030625085.1. GTDB lineage: Bacteria > SZUA-182 > SZUA-182 > DTGQ01 > DTGQ01 > DAOURK01. Next base: position 8,869 of record DAOURK010000071.1, on the reverse strand, counting down.
ACTAATAAAAAGAAATTAGATGTTGGTGATTATAGTGTGCAGGGGATGGAACATCTACTGAGTTTGGAGCGGAAAAGTCTTGCTGACTTAATAGCAACATTACTGCAGCACCGAAAGCGATTTTTTAAATTATGTGAGCGATTAGCTCAGTATCGATGGCGTGCTTTGCTTATAGAAGCAAGTTATGAAGATATAAAGTCGCCATATGGTGAGGAATATACACAAGCTCATCCCAATGCTGTCTCAGGATCACTTGATGCCCTCGAAGCCAAATTTGGTATTCCAGTTATTTACACATCCCAATACCGACCATTAGCTGAAGAGAAAGCTGCAAGTTGGCTATCTAAACACTTTACATATTGGTATCTTGAAAAAAATGGTTTTGGCCGAGTATTACAAGAAGGCGATCTATAATCAATTGAATACCCTATCCCGGCCAAGCCGGAACCAAAAAGGTTTTAAAAATTTCTATCATAAAAAACACGAAATTCAGAACTAAGTGCCTAAAAATATAACCATTTTAGAAAATATTAAAGGCATTATAAAAGACATTAAAAAAAGAGTATTTATACCGTATTTATCTCGTTAAGTAAGTACAAAAGAAAAAATAAAATTTAATTGGCAGCATTTCAATTTGGTAATATTAAAATTTTATTTGGGCCTTAAAGATGCTGATCCAATAGCATCATGACAAAACATTGGAGATGCACACCAAACATATATTATGCGGATAATATTAATGGGAAATCAATGTGTTAAAATGATCAAAAACAACCTTTAAAAATCTCAATAGTGGCAATATTATTTGATATGGGTGTATCAATCTAAAGTATTTGAAGGGTATTGAAGAGAAAGGAGAATAAGTTATATGCCCAAAAAAGGGATTCTTTCTGAAATACACGAACAGATTGAAAAAATTGTAAATCAATTCAATAAGAAAGTCATACGAGATCCCGAATGCTTTTATACAACGCGTTATAAAGGAAATTATCTTTATTTAGACAGAAATGAGTATGGAAATGTTGCACCTATTTGCCGTTTGAAATATACAGGAGACATGAATAATTGGGAGTTTGCAATATATAAATATAGTAGAGACCACTATGATCCGGATGAATGCTTTTTCCCGGGTGAGGATCATGTAGATGGGACAATTGAAGGTGCAATGAAAGCAGGGGTAGAAGCCTATCCTTATTAATAATTTATTGATATTAAATGCATAATCATTGATTAAGCAAGAGACTAACTTGAATGAAAAAGTTATTCAAAATTTATCTTTAACAATTCAGGATGTTTGATATAATTAATAAAGAAAAGAATAAAATAAATTTATGCTTCTTTCATAAAAAAATCGAATGGTAAAAATAAGAAGCGCAAAAAAAAGATATGAAATTTACCCAATATTTTATTTATACTCGGCAGAGAAATGATAGAAAAGAAATTAAAATTAAATGGATACAGGAAGCTGTTATTAATCCAATCAAAGAAACAAAGCAATCTGATGGCAGGATTAGAAGATGGGCTAAGATAGCTGAAGCAAGTGGTAAATACCTGCGAGTAATTTTATTAGAAGATGGAGAAACTATTCATAATGCTTTCTTTGATCGGTCCTTTAAGGAGGAAATATAATGGAAATTAACTATTTCCCTGATACTGACACCTTGCTTATAAATTTTACAAATAAAGAAATTGTTGAGACTAGAGATCTGAATAAAAATATCCTTATTGAGCTTGATAAGGATGGGATTTTGGTTAGTATGACTATAGAGCACGCTCAAGAGCAAGCAAATATTGATGATTTTTCATATCATAAAGTTATAAAAAAATCGAAAATAGCTTAACTTTCAATTAATCAACCAGGTTCCAAATTCCCCCTATTTTGGAGATATTCAATGAAGACATATTTAGATTGTATCCCCTGTTTTTTCAACCAAGCCCTGCACGCAGCGAAAATTGCCTAGGTAAGTGAAACAGACCAGAAAAAAATATTAATTGAAGTTGGTAAAATTTTGCCAAAATTCTCATTAAAGTGACCTACCCGATGTTTTATATTTATTATATGTAGAAATAAGGAAGTATAGTATATGATAAAGCTTGGGAAACGCGATATTAAGATAAATATATTAATAACTGACAAAGAACTCGATGAGCTTAAAAAGCACACATGGTCTATGGCAGAAAGTTTTGGATTAGATGATCGGATAGAAAAATATCAAGGAAAACGTCCAATAGGATTATATCAATGGGATTTTGAATGTCTAATTGATGTCTTATTTGTGGCTTTAGATGATCCTAATGAGTACCCATTAAAAAGTTCGCCTGAATATCACGCATTAAATAATTTATATATCAGACTTAAAAATGAATATAGGAAAACCTATGATTAATATTAATAACTGAATTCAGTCACATAATTCAACGCATAACAATGCAACTGCATACACTTAGTTCCGCATTATATACCCAACTATTATAAAAGAATAAAGGAGATGCCGCATGGACCCAGAAAAAATCATAAATAGTCTATTTAATGAATTAACCACCAACTTAAAAGCAATGTCAAAAGTCAAAACCATTGAGGAAAAAATGCAATATAGCCAAATAATAAATAGTTTATGTGAATCATTGGGTGTTTTTCTAAATCTTGCAAGCGATATGATAGGCCCTGAGTTTGAGGAATAAAAAAAGTAATTTTAAATCAAAATATGTTCATGAGCAAATTCTTCCGCTGTTGAAAAATAATTAATTTAAGCCTTACGAACATATATTAATAAAAGAAAAACCGCATACTCAGCCACAAGGGCTGGCTATAAGCGCGGCCAATTTTTTTGGGCTTATCAACTTTTAACAGCATCAATTAAGCTTGGTTATGCCGGGCTACGCCAGCCAGTTAAGGATATGTAAAAAATGCCCTTGTTACTATTAAGGAAAATGATATCCCAATGGCAGACAAAGACATACCTTATGAGTATTATGGTTGGTGGCGGATCATCGAAACGTCACAGTGGGCTAACGCCCACATCGACATTATCGGGACGGCGCTGATTTCGTTAACGGGATATGATGATCGATTGCGGATGTTTGCCCTTCTCGCTCATGTGAATTGTAGGCCCACCAAGACAGGCGTGTCATTTACATGGAAGGGCGCTTGGGAGTACGACCAAGTCTCCGGGAGCGTGAGACTGCGCAAGGATGGGCGACTCGCGGGTAGGATAAGGATTAAAGGTCGTGATGAGAGCACTTTTATCGCAGAGAGAGTTGAGGAGCCGAACGAACCGATCCCCGAACCGCCAAGCTACCGCGATAAATGGCGTCGCAGGTGGTAAACGCGAGGATACAAGGTTCAGCCTATATAAAGTTTGTGATCCGCTTGCCATAGCTGCTTGGTAAAACCGGGGTCTAAATAACAACCAGTGACGAAGATAAAATGAACTCCTAATAAAGGGGGGCTCTAATTGGCTAAAAGGTTGAAAGTTGATAATGATTTCACTCCATGCCCAGTTGCTAGCGGAGATGAGCTGTTTCCAAATGGCATTTTCGAGTTTAATATTACAAAAATGCTCGAATATATTCAAAAAAAACCTAATGGTATTGCTATTGAAGAAGTAGCGGTAAGTGATTTCTTCGATGGCTTTTCATCAATCAACGAGTCCCATATGGATTCTGTTAAAATTTCTCAGCCTGTAATAGTGGCAGAAATTTCTCCAGGGCAATATAATTTGATTGATGGCAACCACAGAATGGAAAAAGCGCGTAGAGCAGGACTAAAAAGCATTCTAGCATACAGACTGAATGTTAAGCAGCACATAAATTTTTTGACCAGCAAAAAGGCTTATGTAGCCTACATAGAATATTGGAACAGCAAGCTGGAGTAGTTCAAGGTGTCCAAATGGGCGCTATTCAAATCAACTGGCGGAATCGCCGAACCATGCGCTTGAATGTATCTTTATTAATTTAACAAAAATTAATATAATACTTTATATTTTGCCTTACTAATCTCTGAGAGATAAGGGATCTCTGTTATGGAAAAGAAGTGTTACATAATAGCCGGCCCTATCCGAAAATGCCTCTGATTATGTAACAATGATGTCTTGTATTGATATGCTTAAGGAGCGGAAAAAAAAGTATTTTTCAAACAATAAAAGGGCTGTAAAGCGCTATATTAAAAATGCGTGGTTTGTGGGTTAGCAGATAGGAAATCAATTTTTATGAGTCAAGAAAGAAAAATAATAATTGATGAATCTATTTCAGATAAGCAACTCGAAAATATCGCAAATCTCTTGAAACGCAAAGAAATCAAATATTCAGACTTCTACTTAATCGGAAAAGAAAATAAAGGAATACCAGACTATCAGATAATCCACTTTTTGCTCAATAAAACCACTATCTTTTTCACAGTTGATAGACCGCTTCACAATACTGTTTTATCAAAAGGCTACAAATCCTATTATTTTGACGGTGATAATTTTTCTCCTAAACCGCTTAAGGGAATCAAAACAATCAAACTTCCCGCACAAATCAAAAAGGATTTACAATTAAAAGATTACTACCATTTGCCAAAAACCGAAATTCGACATTTACTTTTGCCTGAATCAGAAAAATCTCTCAAAAAGTTGAAAACAAAACGCAGAAGAATTAAAAGTCACTTTGGCGGCGTGGAAAATATGGAACAGGTTGCAATAACAGTTTCATACAAGACGTCAAAATCATCAATATTAATCGGTGTAAGGTTTAAAATTTCATCAAATAGCGGGGTCAAAGCTCTCGATGCAAGTGAAAGCTATATTAGTGAAAAAATTGAATCTAAGAATAGAGAAATTGTAGCGCTAAATTATTCATTGATTCTGGCAATTCAACTGATGCTAAATCACATCAAAACGATAATATTTTTTGATGCCCAAAGATTTGAGGACCCAAGAAAATATCTAGATAACGAGGATGAGGATCAATATCAATTTATGTTTAACATGCTTGTGGAAAATTTCAAACAAATAGAATTCACGCCATCGGTAAAAGGGTTTTTCATCGAAAGGTTGCGCCGAAAATTAGAGGACCTTGCCGTATCGAATTCTAATGAGATCGTGGGTGGCAGAATCTTTGAAATTGGAAATGAGATACGAAAATTTTATTTAGATAATAATTCTCAAATGTTAGTCTAAGTCAGCAAAAACCTTGCTAACATAAGGGCTCGACCGGTGCTGCCGCCAAAAGCCACGGCAGCCCGGTTATGCTTTCGTGATGAAAAGTAGCGGCAACGTTTTGAAAATTTTAAATGTAAATAAACATTGTAAAAAACAAATAGTCAAGATACTGGCAGAGGCATTCGGTTCGGATCCAGTTTTCAATTGGATTTGTTCGGAAACTGATTTTCCTAGATTAATTTTTGATGCTTGGACGCCTTCATTTTTTTCGCAAAACTATACTTATATGACCGATGACAAAAGTGGTGCTGCTCTTTGCCTACCACCAGGTGTTAAGCTTTCATTCGCTGTCGCTGCTGCTGTGTTGTGGAAAATATTCCGATCCTTTGGATTTGGAGCATTACGACGGGCCCTAAGAGTGTATAGCAATTTGCGGAAACACCATTACCCCTTTCCACACTTCTATTTATTTGCCGTGGGTGTTTTAAAGGGAGCGCAAGGCAAAGGATTGGGCTCCATTCTGATTCTGGAAATTACGAGGCACTGTGACGCGCTCAATATGCCGGCTTATCTTGAAAACAGTAATGAAAAGAATTTAGCTCTATATCAGCGCAACGGATTCCATACAATCCAAGAATTGAAATTTGATGGGGGGCCGACACTATGGTTAATGCTTCGAGAACCAAGAAAGCCAGGGGCTCATCTAACATAACGGCTGCACGCAGCGAGAATTGTCGAGGCAAGTGAAACAGACCGGAAAAAAATATTAAAGACATTTAAAAAAAACAAAATAGGCTGCAACCTTAGGAGAGGCGCATGTATTCAAAACAAAAATGTCTAAAATCAGAATTTTTTCTTTTCTTGATAGCATTTTTGGGATTATTCCTTATCATTGGTTGTGGTGGCAATGGTAAGGATAATATCATACATGAAGAAAATCAATCAGATTTGTTTCCAAAATATACTGGTAACGAAGAGTTTACTGTTGCAGCAGGGAGAGCAATAGACCCTCTTAATGGTTATAGAATCGATGATCCACAAAATACTTTAATTCCTACAAGTATAGACCATTCACCATATATTCCCGAGGTAAAAAGTCAAGGATCAACAGGCTCGTGTACTTCTTGGGCTACAGGATATTACTTAAAAACTTATCATGAGGTCATTGAGGAAGGTTGGGATAAAGATATAAATGCTTTCAGTCCAATGTATCTTTTTTCCATGCAATGCAAACAATCTGAAAAACCATGGAATTTCTTAGTTGCCTATAATGTTTTAAAATGCTATGGATGTGCGAAATGGTCTACAATGCCTTATGAAGATTTTAAACTTGGTGATAATTATAGTGAAAAAGCAGCTTATGCAAACGTCAATATTACAGAAGATATAAATGCTGAAGCAAGAGAATACAGATGTGGAGAAAATTCAGCACTTGAAAATTTAAGCCAAGCAAAACAAGCACTTACATATGCACCTATTTTGTTAGGGATTAATAGCTATGCATCAGCCCCGGAAAACGCCTCTCCTGAAAACAATTATATGAGATATGATGCTTCAAACACTAATGCCGGTCATGCAATACTATGTGTTGGATATGATGACTCAAAGTTCGGCGTGGGCGCGCTTAAATTTGTAAATAGCTGGGGAATTACGTGGGGTGAAAATGGATATTCATGGATCAAATATTCAGATTGCAGTAACATAATCATATTTGCAATGGCCATTAAGGATATACCCAATATAAACAGTGCCAGCGCCAATATTACAGAAAAACCGGAAACGCCGACAAATGTTATTGCTTCGGACAATGAAGGGCCCTATGTGAATATAACATGGAATAAAGCAAATACAGCAAGATATTACAGGATATTTAAAACTACAGTTGGAGATCCGGAAACCCACGAAGCTATTGGTATTAGTTATGAAAATAAATATAGAGATCACCCGCAACCCGGGGTGACTTACTACTATTCAGTAGTCTCTGTTAATGAATTTGGAGAGTCACAACATTATGCAACGGACACGGAGATAAAAGTGTATGTTGACAAAGGAGCGGCTAAAGGCTCATATATGGCAAAACCTATTCTTACATGGACATTGAACGATTCGAACAATGATTCTTGGTTTGAGGTTTCAGACATTGATAATACAGCAACTTCAATGAATGTAATTGTGTCTAATGCGTCAGAAGGCCCATGGTATTCCTTGGGTTGGATATCACCGGGGGGTTTTAAAATCGCATGGGGTGATGACTCTGAATATGTAGGGAAACAGCCATTTGTAAAAGTTAGATTATGTAAAGCTGATGGATACAGCGAATATTCTGAATCAGCGCAAGTTGGTTCCCTAATACCCTCTTCAGTAAATGTTGCTTCAATTCAATCCCTCATTGGGTCAGCAGACAATAATTCTATTACATTATCCTGGACAACTGATGGGAGTAACGTAGATTTCTTTGAACTGTGGCGCTATCGAGCAGCGGAAGATGAGGCTAATGATTGGATTTTGTTAGATTATTCATCATCAACTCAATTTTCTTATGATGATATATTGGCAATTCCTGGTATTCCTTACTATTACGCTATTTTTGCAATATACCAGGGCACCTATAGTGAACCGAGAATTACAGAAGATCCAATCAAAATATCTATAACTCAACCAAATTTATATTTGTATGATTTTACATACGATTATAGCTACATAAAAAATAATCCGGTACAATTTGAAGTAAGTGTCTGGAATGATGGTGGAATAGAGATAACAGATTATTCTATGATGATATTAGTTTATGATTGGAATGACAATGAATATTACGAAATATCCTCTGTTTTTAATGCGTCTGATTTTGCAACGACCGGTCAATTACCTTTACCATCAGGATCTTACCATACCTTGTCTTTCAGTTTTACTATTCCATCTGCTTATGCTAATGGACATATTTATACATGGAAAATTTGGATTGATTATTCAGATACAATTGATGAACTTTATGAAAGTGATAATTATTTAGAGAGTAGTCATATTTGGTGGGCATCTCCTGGCAGCCTTAAATACAAAAAGGCTGATATAGAAAAATTGGACCCCACTAATAACAAAGTTGCCAACACGAGACCCTTCAGTAAGAAATATAATAAAAATATAAGGTTAAAAGCCATGAAAGAGAATATAGGTCCTATTCATTACAAACGACCTTCATTCTGCAACAATCATGCTGAATAAGAGGAAAATTTTTGAAATAATAATTTTAATATCGGCTTTTATTAGTTTTGGATGTAAGGGGGAAAAATCCCGATTCTCCATTCCGTTTTCTTCAACCAGAAAAGATAATATTATTATTTTGAATAAGCTGACATCTATGAATGAGGCAGAAAGATTCAAAGTAATCGAAGAAGCCAAAAGAATAATAGAGAATATAGACGTAAATGATATTGAAATTATTTTAACATCATTACAACCCAAAAATGTAAGTACTTTAGTTTTTGTGTTAATGGAAAAGCAAAGTGATACTCTATACAAATTGAACATTCCGGCTAGAAAGGCAATTGAAAACTCTCAAGGCAGTTTTCCCAATATTGCATATTACTATGCTAGCCCGAGTTTCCTAGTTATGAACAGATTCCTTATGTTTAAATAATAAAAACAAATAGTTAATAAATGCTTAGTCTATCCCCTAAAAAAATTTTTATAAAGACCAAAAGACTACATTGATAAATTTTATCATGCCTATC
>DAOURK010000060.1 GCA_030625085.1 Pseudomonadota bacterium | reverse complement strand
TACGTAATTTTATGCTTAAATCATGAGGATTTAGATCTACTTATACTCGGACAGGCTGAATTATACAAAACTGCCATTATTTGAAGAACCTTATTAGAGAAGTACTTGCGGATTTTCCAACTGAATTTTTTTATTATAGTAAGTAACTGTTGGGTTAATTGGCCTGCGTGCTGAGAGGCTTTTTTTGCTCGTGTTAATGCATCATAAACTTTATCTCCAGGTTTTACAAAAAGTTCGGCCAAAGAGAGATTGCCAAGAATACCTGTTAATAAGTTATTAAAGTCATGAGCAATTCCACCAGCCAAAACACCGATAGTTTCCAATTTTTCCATTTTTTGTAATTCTTCTTCCATCTTTTTACGTTCAGTGACGTCAAAGAAAAAACCAACGATTATCTTTTTACCCTCTATCTTCATAACTTGGGCAATTATATAAACAGGAATTCTTCTACCATCCTTATGCTGGACTTCTCCCTCAAAATCAAGAACATGGCCTTTTTGAATATGGGAAGCAAATTTGGCCTTATATTTTTCTGTTTCATTTTCAGGATGAAGTTCAGATTGATACATTCCAATTATTTCTTCCCGTGCCCTTCCAATTAGCTTCTCGGCTAATTTGTTGCAATCCGAGACCTTTCCTGTTTCCGTATCTGCAATAAATATAGCACCACCTGCATTTTCAAATACCGTTCTGAATTTAGTTTCTGATTCCAGGAGTGCTTTTTCTGCCTGCTTACGTTCAGTGATGTCAACAAAATTTGCTATATAATACTTGAGCTTTTCGTTGTTTTCCACCGGCCTTGCAGTTACCTCAACCCAAAAACATTCACCATCCTTCTTTTTAAAATACTCTTCAACTCTCACCGCCCCCTTTCCACCAAGGGATTCTGTAAACCCTCTGTTGGTCTTCTCCACTGTTTCCTCTCTCCAATAGGGGTAGGGTGGGTTTTTTCCGATAAGCTCTGCAGATGAAAAACCTGTCAGATTTTCTAGTGTATGATTCACAAATTTTATCGACTTGTCCGGATTAATAACTATTATGGGATTGGGAGAATTTTGCAGTAGGTTAAAGCAAAATTCTGTACTCCCCCGAAGCTCTTCTTCTATTATTTTACGCTGATTGATTTCGTCATGAAGTTGTTCATTACTAGCGGTTAGTTGAGCGGTGCGCTCATTTACCAGATCCTCTAAATGACGGCGGTATTTCCTTAATTCTTCCTCCTTCTTCTTGCTATCACTAATGTCCCTTACATAAATATTGACATAATCAGTGCCTTCCACAGGTGTTATGACGAATGAAAATACCCGACCATTAAACCTATATTCTTCGACTAGGACCTGACTAGTATCAAAAGCATCTGCAATCAGTCTAAGCCACCTATCCGGCATCAATTCATTAATACCACTACCCCATTTAGCTAATAATGGCAAACTAGCTTCATTGGCATACAAAATTTTACCGGTCTTGGTAACACGTAATACAGGGTTAGGATTTTCAGAAGGGAATTTAGCAAGGTTTTTGATTTTTTCTATGAGTTGCGCTTTTGTCTTATTTTCATCATTCATATCTTAAGCCTTCTAGCGGAAACAATCCTTTTAACCCGGATCAGTTAACCAAATGAAATATTACTACCTTACCAGAGAAACTTCTTCATTTAATACAAAAAGTTATGTTTAATTATAGCTTATCCATTCCATAATGAATTAAATTGATAGATAATCTTATAAAAATTTATTTAATATGCATTAAGTAAATATAATTTTTATCTTTTATCGTACAATAAATAATTTTATTTGTCAGCACTTTTTTTCATATAATAGGTCTTGGAAGGACAGTGGTTTGTAAATAAGTCACTTAAAGAGGAGATGTTTCTATCCGATTCTTGCAATAGCTTTGTGGATAGATTGCAAAAGTTCTATCGTCCGGTTTGGGTATAAAAAAGAAAAGGGCAGAACCAATTGAAATTATCGGCTCTACCCTCTCAAATTTTGTAAGCTCCCCGTGACCTACCATGTTGATAACATATTTATAAATTGATTTTTTATGTTCCAGCAGCCTTAAGAAATGGTTTTGCGGGAAGAGAAACAACTTTTCGTTTTGCTTTTTTTTCTCTTTTATTTAAGTCAGTTACTATATCATCCAAATTATAGTTAAATTTTGTTGCATGTTGTTCACGCACTTTTCTTATTTCTTCAATAATTTAACAGTAATAAACCACGAAGCATTATTGGCTTGAGTTATTAAAATCAAAATTCCCGCAGTTTTTGGATCATAATTGTCAATTAATTCCTTGAGGTCTTTTCGACTATTTGCAGTATCAAACAGGGCTAAGCTTTCATTTCTATTATTGTAAGCTGTAGAACTTATTTGAGGATTACCTTCTAAAAGACATGTAGGTACAACGAGTGCGCCTCTACCTTTTTTGAGATAACTCTCCCTAAAAACATTAGACAGGTGATATAACTGTTTTTCTAATATTTTTAAAACCTTTTCCCTCTCTCGTATAGCTGTTTCCATAATTGCACCTTCCTACATATATAATTGGCCGATCATTTGTCCGAAATCTATGTAGCCGGTATAATTTCCCCCCTTCAATCCAAAACAGTCACATCTTCTGCTTGTAAACCCTTTTCTCCTTGTACAACTTTAAATTCTACTCGACTTCCTTCTTTTAGCCAACGAGCATCAAGAAGAGCATTTTGGTGAACAAAAATATCTTTCCCATAATCAGGTTCAATAAAGCCAAAGCCTTTAGTTTTATTAAACCATTTAACAATTCCGGTTTCACGTTTATCCACGATTATCCTTTCCTTTAATATTTGTGATCATGGTTCTTTCTGCTTAGTATTTTTACTATTTAACATTATCGTATCATAAAGACATTTCAATAGAGAATATTTCAAATAGTAGTTCAAACTCCTTATTTTTTCAATATTATATCTTAGTCATGAAATTTTCAATATTTATACTCCTGCCCACTGTGTCAGTTATCAAAAGATGCATTTACTTTGAAAATTGAAGTAAATTAGGACATAATGTATGTTTATATTATAATCAACACTTTGATGAAATAATGGAGGAAAGACATGGACCAGGATATAAAACAAATAGCTACTGAAGAGCTTAAAGCTCAGGCAATGAATGTTACTGATTTGGTGAATTACCAAGATGGGTCAGTGGTAAGCAGGACAATAATTGATAAAAAGATCGGGACAGTAACAGTATTTGCTTTTGATGAAGGGCAGGGGTTGAGTGAGCATACTGCTCCATTCGATGCTTTGGTTTACCTTATTGATGGGGAAGCAAAAGTTGTTATTTCCGGCAAGGCTATTCAATTAAAAGAAGGACAGATGATAATAATGCCGGCAAATCAACCTCATTCAGTCAAGGCAATTAAAAGGTTTAAGATGGTTTTAACCATGATAAGGTCATAATAAATTGGGAAAACAATATAGACGTGCCTTAACACTGGAATATTTTACTGTAGGCTATAACATCCTTGAAGCTATAGCATCTATTATTGCCGGTGGGGTTGCTAATAGTATAGCCTTAGTAGGATTTGGACTCGATAGTATAGTCGAGTCATTATCAGGTCTTGTGCTGATATGGAGATTGACGAAACATAAAACAATATCAATGGATGAAGAAGAGAAGATTGAGAAAAAGGCTACCATATTTGTAGGGATGACCTTCCTGATACTGGGAGCTTATATTTTAATAGAATCAGTTCGAAAAATCATTTCAAAAGAAATACCGGATCCCTCTATAGCCGGTATTATAATTGCCATATTATCGATCATCATAATGCCAATTTTAGGCTACAAGAAATATAGGATTGGAAAGGAACTCACCCTGACATCATTAGTAGCTGATTCAAAAGAAACCTTTGTCTGTTCATTACTGTCAGTTGCTTTGCTGATAGGCTTAGTAACAAGATATTTATTTAATTTTTGGCTATCAGATCCATCACAACCGTCGCCATGATATTTAATGGAACTTTCAACCAATTTATCCCAGAGAGTTTTCTCGCTGGTCTCTAAATGTTCTTGTATGAAAGATTCTACTTTAAATTGAATTTCACATAATGAGTCCATTACTCCCCCCCCTCTTCTTGGCTTTCTCTGGAATGAGGTCTGCTTAAAGGAATATCAGGGAATCCGGCAAGTATAATCATACTTTCCTCATGATTAATATACCCTTCGAATATATACTCGTTCCAATAATTTTTTTCTAATCCATATTTCATGAGACTCTCATAGGCAGGGATTTTTTCTTTTATACCTGTTTTTGGAAGAGTCCTCTCAAAGAATGCCAGCCATTTTTTTTCATTTGGATATAAAAATTTATCACCCATCATTTCAGAAATTATATATGGTGTGATAAAAACCAGAGAATACCCAAACATTGAATTCTGGAAAGGTTCCGGCATAATTCGAGCAAGCCAGATTTGACCACGGTCTCCCAAATAGCCACTTGGTACAATTACCTTTATCTTTTTCTCAGTGATCAATTCTCTTAAGAAAACGCAATTGCCTGAGACACCTTCATGTACATAAAATCCCATTCGAGAATTTTGCATTATTTCAAAAACTTTTATCAAGGTCTCATCAACACCCATAACCTTACATACGTCAATCGTGACCGTCCCAAATGATTCTTTATTTTGTCCGGCACATAAATCGAAAAATCCCCAGGAGAAAAAATAGGATTTGGTCAAAGGACTCATTGGTGGGCCAGAAGGCATATACATATCTTCTGCATCGGCATAGGCATTGATTAGTTTTGAGAGCATAGGCAATTCAGCAAGTTGCTCAACAAAAACCGACATCTTATTTTGAGCATAGGCATAAATCCCGTGCATGGGGTCTAATTTTGATAGACTTTCTTCTGAAATTATCGTTTTGTCTAAATTATCAGCATGTATCTTGGCTTCTTTTAAATCTGAAATATTAATTACTTTACTCTGGATCGATTTCTTAAGTGAGGAAATAACTTTCTTTGAAATGGGACCACTGCCAGGAATTGATTTTATTTTCATTTTTATTTTCTTCCATAATCTTCTTTAAGACCATATAGATGCTTTTTCTCTAAAGGAATATTTTGTATGAAATATCTTCATCTTCCTTTCCCCGATCAAAGCTTGAATCAGAATTCTATAAAATAAACTGCACTTATTGCAAGGATTAAGTACAATCCCCAAAAATCCTGTTTTTGTATTGTTGAAATCTGGACAAAACCACAAAAAAAGAGGGGAAGATACTAATCCTCCCCCTTATAACTGCTAAGATTATTGAAACAATAAATAATAGACTGCAAGCTTCCGGAGTTGTTTACTTACTGGAACCTTTTTATACGAATGTGACCAAACGCCTGGTGAAGACGCCAAAACTTTACTTCCTCGATACCGGATTATGTGCTTATCTGACGGAATGGTCCAGTCCGGAGACCCTTGAGGCCGGAGCCATGTCAGGGGCGATTCTGGAGACTTGGATTATGGTGGAACTTCTGAAAGGTTATTGGCATAATGGCCGTCGAGCTCCCTTTTATTATTATCGCGACAAGGACCAAAAGGAAATAGATCTTCTCATTATTCAGGATGGTAAGGTTTATCCTCTGGAGTTTAAGAAAACCGCTTCTCCCGGAAGAGATGATATTCGTCATTTTCAGGTGTTAGAAAAGCTAAAGATGCCAATCGGACCAGGCTGCCTGATTTGCCTGGCCGAGCAGTCTCTGCCACTCACGCCACATAATCAGTCTATCCCGGTAGCCGCCCTCTGAAACTTTGTATCTGTTATGAGAAATATCACCTCTACCACAATATAATTTTATGCCCCATCAAAATAATTGACTTTATTTTAACAAAATACTATATTGAAGAGAAATTCAGAGTAAGAATACGAGGCAGGGGGCTGTAGTTTTTGCTGCAAAAAAATCTTGCTTATTTAGGAATAATGCCGGGGTTAGCAATTCTTCTAACTAACGATTTATTAAGAAGAATTGCAGTTCCCAGCAAGATGCGGTATAACCATTTGGCGGAAATGCTAACATCAGCATATCCGCCAAATGATGATTATTCTATATAACGAAAATGGCTATAAGAGTCAGTCTGCCTTGCTTGCGGGCATCCTCCCCTTGAGCTGAAGATATTTACACATGGGGAAATAAGGTTGTTTATAATGTAAAGTAAAAAGGTAAATATGGATAATCGATTCTTCGAAAAGCCCATTCTTAATTCTCCCTATGAATACCCTTCGCGATACTGGGAGCTTGATGAACAGGGCCAGCCGACACAAAAAATCATTGAGAGGCGCCGTCGTGCAGAGTTCATAACACCTATTCCGAAACCCCGAAAACAAAAGGGATCAAAGAGACAGCAACAATTTGTTTTCGACGAAGGTAAAGGCCTTTCAACTGCAGAGCAACAATACAATACAACTTCATTTATTAACGAGACACGAGGGTATGTGGACCAGTGGCGAAGCTGGCCTAATCCCAGCCAATGGCAAGTCACGCCCGAAACAGCGCGTTTGCTTCAGCATTGGCGACATCATAAGTTCAACAACCTCCGGCCGTTTTTTTGTCAGGTAGAAGCTGTTGAAACCGCCATCTGGCTTGCCGAGGTAGCCCCAAAAGCAGGGAAGGCAGGCAAAGTCATTCTCGAACATCTTGCTGATGCCAACCACGCCGCCAATCCGGACCTCATGCGTCTGGCCTTAAAATTGGCCACTGGCGCTGGTAAGACCACTGTCATGGCCATGCTGATCATTTGGCAGACAATTAATGCCGTGCGCCGCCCCACCAGCAAAAAATTTACTCGTGGTTTTCTGGTCGTAACGCCCGGACTGACAATTCGCGATCGCCTCCGAGTGCTGCAGACTAATGATCCGGACAGCTACTACGAAAGCCGCGAGCTGGTGCCCACAGATATGCTCGCTGATTTGGAGCGGGCAAAAATCGTTATCACCAACTACCACTCCTTCAAACTTCGCGAGCGTATGCAGCTTTCCAAAGGAGGCCGCTCTCTGCTCCAGGGAAGAGGCGATGCCTTGAATACGCTGGAAACCGAAGGGCAGATGCTGCAGCGGGTAATGCCTGATTTGATGGGCATAAAAAATATCATGGTGCTCAATGATGAGGGACATCATTGCTATCGAGAGAAACCGATAAAAGACGATGAGGGAGATCTGAAGGGCGATGAAAAGAAAGATGCGGAGAAAAACAACGAGGCAGCAAGACTCTGGATCTCCGGCATCGAAGCAGTCAACCGCAAACTTTCCATTACGCGAGTCTTTGACCTGTCAGCGACGCCGTTCTTCCTGAAGGGCTCAGGCTATGCCGAGGGAACACTATTTCCCTGGACAATGAATGACTTCTCGCTCATGGATGCCATAGAATGCGGTATCGTCAAACTGCCGCGTGTGCCTGTGGCCGACAATATCCCCGGAGAAGAGATGCCTAAGTTCCGCAACCTTTGGGAACATATACGTACGCGGATGCCCAAGAAAGGGCGAGGTAAGGCCAAGACCCTTGATCCCTTGAGTTTGCCCGTGGAGCTGCAAACCGCTCTTGAAGCCATTTACGGGCACTATAAAAAGACCTACGATCTGTGGCAAGAGATTGGCATTCAAATCCCCCCCTGTTTTATTGTCGTCTGCAACAATACCTCCACATCCAAGCTTGTTTATGATTATATTTCCGGCTTTTACCGGGAGAATGAAGATGGTACTACCACCCTTGAGAACGGACGACTCACTCTGTTTCAAAATTTCGATGAGCACGGTAACCAGCTCGGCCGGCCGCACACACTTTTGATAGACAGTGAACAATTGGAATCCGGGGATGCGCTGGATAACAACTTCCGCACTATGGCCGCTGATGAGATCGAGCGTTTCCGTCGTGAGATCATTGAACGGACCGGTGACAGGCGTCAAGCAGAGAAGATTACCGATCAGGACCTGCTGCGGGAAGTTATGAATACTGTTGGCAAGGAAGGCCGCCTCGGCGAGTCGATTCGCTGTGTTGTATCTGTCTCAATGCTCACCGAAGGCTGGGATGCCAATACAGTCACCCATGTTCTGGGCGTGCGTGCCTTTGGCACACAACTTCTTTGCGAACAGGTCATTGGCCGTGCGCTCCGCCGACAGTCCTATGACCTCAATGAAGAGGACCTATTCAACGTTGAATATGCCGATGTACTGGGAATTCCTTTTGATTTCACTGCCAAGCCGGTTATTGCGCCACCGCAACCGCCACGGGATACCATTCAGGTCAAAGCCATCCGCCCCGACCGCGATCATCTCGAAATTCGATTTCCCCACGTTGGAGGTTATCGCGTGGAGCTGCCTAAAGATCGGCTGACCGCAGAATTTAATGACGACTCTGTCCTGGAATTGACACCGGATATCGTCGGTCCTTCTATCACCAAGAATGCCGGAATTATTGGCGAAGACGTTGACCTCAGCCTGGAGCACCTGAAAGGCATGCGGCCGTCCACATTGCTATTTAAAATTGCCACACGTTTACTGTATACCAAATGGCGAGATCCGGCAGAGGACCCCAAACTGTACCTTTTTAGCCAACTCAAACGGATAACCAAGCAATGGCTCGATACCTGCCTGGTCTGCAAAGGCGGCACCTATCCCGCACAGCTTATGTATCAGGAGTTGTCTGATATGGCCTGCGAACGTATTACCGCCGGTATCACACGCTCTCTAGTGGGCCAAAGCCCCATCAAGGCAGTGCTCGACCCTTATAATCCCACCGGCTCCACCATTCATGTAAAGTTCAACACCTCCCAAAAAAGCCGCTGGGAGACCGATGCACGGCGGTGCCACATCAATTGGGTCATCCTCGACAGCGATTGGGAGGCTGAATTCTGCCGCGTTGCCGAGGCCCATCCGCGAGTCAAAGCCTATGTGAAAAATCATAATCTTGGCCTGGAAGTCCCTTACCGCTATGGTTCGGAGATGCGGAAATATCGCCCTGATTTTATCGTTCTGGTCGATGATGGGCATGATGAAGACCCGCTACACCTGATCGTCGAAATCAAGGGTTACCGGCGTGAAGATGCCAAAGAAAAAAAATCCACCATGGACACTTACTGGGTCCCTGGTGTGAACAACCACGGTCAGTATGGCCGCTGGGCCTTTGCCGAATTCACTGAAATTTACCAGATCGAGTCCGATTTTAAAGCAAAAATCGAAGATGAGTTCAATAAGATGATTGATCATCATTCATCCCAAAAGGACTAACTGCCATGCCCAATAAACGTCTAAAAATCTTCATCAGCAGCGCTCAAACGGAATTTAAGGACCTTCGCCAAGGACTCAAGGCCTTCCTCCTGGGCGATGCCGTCCTACGCCGTTTCGTTGCCGATGTTTTTCTCTTTGAAGACCTTCCGGCCAAGGACCTCCATGCGGATCAGGTCTATCTCGAAGAAGTTGAACGTAGCGACATATATCTGGGCATCTTCGGTTACGATTACGGCAATGAAAGCCAAGATGGCCTTTCCCCGACTGAACATGAATACAACCATGCTACCAAACACGGGAAAACACGACTGATTTACATCTGGGGTTCTGATGAAAAGAAGCGTAACCCGAAAATGAAACAACTCATTCATAAGGTTGGCAGCGAGCTGATCCGTCGGCGTGTCGAAGACTTTAATGCTTTGGCCTCCGAGGTGTATGCAAGCCTGGTTGATTTTCTTGAAGTAATCGGCGCACTCAGGATCAGTCCTTTCGATACCACAGGGTGTGAGGGCGCTACCTTGAAACACCTGTCCCGCAAGCGCATTAATTGGTTTTTGGAGACCGCGCGCAGGGAACGAGGTTTTCCTCTCAAATCCAATACCGGCACCAAAGCTCTTCTTATCCATCTCAACCTCCTTGAAGACGGACGCCCCAAAAACGCCGCTATCCTGCTTTTCGGTAAAAGCCCCCAGCGTTTTCATCGCCCTGCAGAGACGAAGTGCATTCACTGCCACGGCACCGAATACAGACGCCCCTTTGCCTCCCAGCAGATTTATTCCGGAGATCTTTTTGAGCAGGCAGATCAGGCTAGAGATTTTGTCCTTTCTAAGATAAATCGGGCCGTCGGAACTCGTGCGACAAGCACCACCGCACCCGCTGCCTATGAGTTGCCGCCCGACGCTGTTGGGGAGGCGATTGTTAACGCACTTGCCCATCGTGATTACCAAAGCAATGCTTCTGTGGAGGTCCGCTTATTCGCAGACCGCCTCGAAGTCTGGAATCCCGGTTCTCTTCCCAGCACCCTTACCATGGAAAGCCTCCGCGACAATCACCCTTCAGTGCCGAATAACCCGCTCCTCGCGGAATCACTCTACCTCGGCCGATATATTGAAAAAGCCGGGTCCGGCACACAAGCCATGATCTCTCTCTGCCGGGAAGCCGGCCTTCCCGAACCGGAATTCGAGCAACGTCAGGGGTCCTTTGTTGTTACTTTTTGGCGGGATTGGCTGACAGACGAAGTGCTGGCTGATTTTAACCTGAACGAGCGGCAGTTGAAGGCCATCGCCTACATTAAAACACATGGAAATATTTCGAACACTGAATATCAGCAGGTGAGCCATGCCAATAAAAAGACCGCTACTCGCGATCTTTTTATTCTAAAGGAAAAGTGCCTTATTAGACAAATAGGCAGCCGCGGTCCAGGCGTACACTACGTTTTCGGGAAAAAAGGGAACACAAAGTGAAAATATTTTACCTACTATAAAAAAGAGAAATAATGGGGACATAATGGGGACAATGGGGACATTGATCCCAGCAAACTTATTATAAATCAAGCACTTCTGAATGATGCATAAAGTACAAAAGGGCACTACTAAAAGGGACATAATGGGGACAATGGGGACATGGGATGCTCCTACAGATACTCCCTCCCCTGAAACAGCCTCTTATGCCAGAACTTTGGAAATGTATACTCTTTTTTAATCTCACCACAGAGGGCACAGAGAGCGCAGAGTTTTTGAATTTTATTACTGAACTCTGTGTGCTTTGTGGTTTAGAAAGAAATGAAGTATAGGTAAGGATACATTCATGGCAAAAAAATCTGCACCAAAAAAAACCATTGAAACCATCACTCACGACGACGCATCACGAAAGAATATCCCCACTGCCGAATATCAAGCGGTGATGCGCAAGGATGAACAGGACCCGATCCGGGTGGCTTACGAGCGCCGCAACCGGGATTTGGACCCGCAACTTATTTGGCGCGGTAAGGATGAACAGGATTGGTCGGCCTTAGTGGTCCAAGCTCCGCCGTTGTATATCCAAGAGAAGGTCCATCCCAAGGTGTTGATTGATGATCTGATGCGACAGACCAAGGCGGAGAAAAAACCGATCGCCCGGCAATTGAAGCTGTTCGACGACTTCAACGGTCTTTCGAACGAAAGCGCCAAGACTGAGTTCTACCAGCACGAGGCCAATTGGTCCAACCGCATGATCCTTGGCGACAGCCTGCAAGTAATGGCTTCGCTGGCCGAACGGGAAGGCCTGCGTGGCAAGGTGCAGTGTATTTATATTGATCCGCCCTATGGCATCAAGTTCAATTCCAACTTTCAGTGGTCAACTACAAGTCGTGATGTAAAAGATGGTAAGGTTGACCACATCACCCGCGAACCGGAACAGGTAAAAGCCTTTCGCGATACCTGGCGGGATGGGATTCATTCCTATTTGACCTATTTGCGGGATCGGTTGACTGTGGCGCGGGATTTGTTAACTGATTCGGGATCAATCTTTGTTCAGATTGGTGATGAGAATGTACATCGTATACGAACTTTGCTGGATGAAGTCTTTGGAAGTGACAATTTTATTGTTCAGATTGGATTCCAAAAAACTGGAGGCTTGGCGGGTAGATATCTCGAATCGACACAAGACTACATCCTATGGTACGCCAAGAGCAAATATGACTTAAAGTTTCGTCAGTATTATTTGGAACGAAAGGAAGGCCACACATCACTCGATCGATATGACCAACACGAAACTGTATTTTTTAATGAGGAGTCGGTCAATAGAGCATCGACTGACTTACAGATCTTGCGTAGGTTTCAGCTAGCGCCTCTGTATTCTGACGGAGAATCAATTTCTGGCAGTCCACCAATTTTTTTTGAAGGTGGCAAGTACACGACTCGCAGCGGCACACATTGGAAAACCCGCCACGAAGGTAATGTTCGGCTTGTCAAATCGAATCGGATTGCTCGGATGGGAAAAACTATTCGATACAAGCGATTTGTCGGCGACTTTAGCGTATTTCCGGTAACCGAGCGGTGGGATTCAATGCAACTTGGAGTCCAACGAACTTACATCGTCCAAACAGCCTATGAGGTTGTAAAACGTTGCATACTCATGTCCACAGACCCGGGCGACCTTGTGCTTGACCCTACCTGTGGCTCAGGCACAACAGCCTACGTTGCCGAGCAGTGGGGCCGAAGATGGATCACCATTGATACCTCCCGTGTTGCCCTGGCCTTGGCTCGTGCCCGAATTATGGGTGCGCGCTATCCTTACTACCTCTTGGCCGACAGCCGAGACGGGCAAATCAAGGAAGCCGAAGTCACCCGCTCGGCTTCTTCGGAAGCACCAACTTATGATAACATCCGCCAGGGATTCGTTTATGAGCGTGTGCCCCACATCACCCTCAAATCAATCGCCAACAATGCTGAAATCGACGTAATCTGGGAGAAGTATCAAGAGACATTAGGACCTTTACGCGAAAAGCTCAATCAGGCGCTGGGCAAGCAATGGGAGGAATGGGAAATCCCCCGGAAGGCTGAAAATGCCTGGCCGGTCGAGGCGAAAAAGCTGCACGCCCAATGGTGGAAACAGCGTATTGCCCGACAGAAGGAAATTGACGCCTCCATCGCCGCCAAGGCCGATTATGAATACCTCTATGACAAACCTTACGAGGACAAAAAGAAGGTGCGCGTCTCCGGGCCCTTCACTGTTGAGAGCCTTTCGCCGCATCGCGTGCTGGCGGTAAATGAGAACGACGAGCTGATCGATGGCGTAGAGGATTCAAAGAACGATTACGCAAGGGGCGGGACTTTGCCCAAATAATCCTGGAGAACCTTAAGATGGCCGGAGTACAGCAGGCACATAAAGAAGATAAGATCAATTTCACCTCCATAACACCTTGGCCGGGGCACTTTGTTTGCGCTGAGGGACTTTACATAAAAGGCGACCAGGGATCCGGCACTGAAAACCGTGCGGGAATCTTTATCGGGCCGGAGTTCGGGACTGTATCTCGCCCTGACCTTGTTGCTGCTGCACGCGAGGCCGGAGATGGGGACTTTGATGCGCTCATCGCCTGCGCGTTTAACTATGACGCTCACTCATCGGAATTCGACAGACTGGGCCGCATCCCTGTACTTAAGGCACGGATGAACGCAGACCTGCACATGGCCGATGATCTCAAAAATACCGGTAAGGGCAACCTGTTTGTTATTTTCGGGGAACCGGATATCGACATCCTTAATAGTAAAGAGGGGAAGATCCAGGTAAAGATTAATGGAGTGGATGTGTTTCATCCCAACACCGGAGAAGTCCGCAGCGATGGGGCGGAGGGCATTGCCTGCTGGTTCATTGATACTGACTATAATGAAGAGAGCTTTTTTGTCCGCCATGCTTATTTCCTTGGCGCAAATGATCCCTACAAGTCCCTCAAGACTACCCTCAGGGCAGAGATCAACGCTGAGGCATGGGAGACCCTGCACAGCGATATTTCCCGGCCTTTTGAAAAGCCCAAGTCAGGCCGCATCGCGGTGAAGGTGATTAATCACCTTGGCGACGAAGTTATGAAGGTATTCCGGGTGGACTGAGATGGAATTTCGAATTGCCGACACCTTTACCGATAGTCTTGCAAAATTAACCGGCGAAGAGCAGAAGGCAGTGAAAATTACCGCCTTCGAACTACAGATGGCCCCGGCCAATCAGGGGATGCAGTTCCACAAACTCGACAAAGCCCGAGACACAAATTTTTGGTCCCTCCGGGTGAGCCGCGATATTCGGCTGATCGTCCACAGGACAGAGGCAAGCCTTCTGTTATGCTATGTTGACCACCACGACAATGCTTATCGCTGGGCCGGTCGACGAAAACTGGAAACTCACCCCCAAACTGGCGCAGCACAATTGGTGGAGATACGCGAGAGGGTACAGGAAATCCTTGTTCCTCACTATGTCGAAGTTGAGCAGCCTGCACCGATGAAACCGCCGCTTTTTCATGATCTTTCTGACGATGAGCTGTTAGGCTATGGTGTCCCGGCCGAATGGTTAAGTGATGTGCGCCAGGCCAATGAGGACTCAGTGCTGGATTTAGCTGACCATTTACCGATAGAGGCAGCCGAGGCACTGCTGGATTTGGCTATCGGAGTGAAGCCGCAAATTGCACAGCCGATCTCTGCCGAAACAGGGCCCTTTGACCATCCCGATGCACAACGCCGATTCCGAGTAATGAATAATGTTGAAGAACTTGAACGTGCCCTTGAGTATCCATGGGAGAAATGGACTATCTTTCTCCATCCGGCTCAGCGACATTTGGTTGAAAGAGAATATAATGGTCCCGCTCGTATTTCAGGTTCGGCAGGCACGGGAAAGACGATTGTTGCTCTTCACCGGGCTGTCTTTCTTGCCCGCACTAATCCGGATGCCAGAGTATTGCTCACCACCTTTTCCGACACCTTGGCCAGTGCACTGAGCACCAAACTGAGACGATTGATCAGCCATGAACCCCGTCTTGCGGAGCGGCTGGAAGTACACGCCATGAAAACGATTGGCCGACGCCTTTATGAATTGAACTTCGGGGGTCCGAACATGGCACCACGCGAAATAATACAAAAGCTTCTCAAAGAAGCTGCCGGGGAAGTCGATGGGCACAGGTTTAGCTCGCATTTTCTAATGACTGAGTGGGAGCAGGTCGTTGACGCATGGCAGTTAGAAACCTGGGAGGCGTATCGTGATGTCATGCGGTTGGGCAGAAAAACGCGGCTGCCGGAAAAGCAGCGTATCATGCTCTGGGCGATTTTTGATCGTGTGCGGTCCGGCCTGAAGGCCCGAGTTATGGTAACATATTCCGATTTATTCACCCAATTAGCGTCTCAGCTTGCAGAAAGCAAGCATCCGCCTTTCGACTTTATTGTTGTGGATGAGGCACAAGATATCAGCGTTGCACAGTTAAAGTTTCTGGCCGCGTTTTCGGAGGGGCGGACAAACAGCCTTTTTTTTGCCGGTGACCTCGGCCAACGCATCTTCCAGCAACCCTTCTCATGGAAAGAGCTTGGCGTTGATATTCGCGGACGATCCCGCACACTGCGCATCAATTACCGGACGTCACACCAGATCAGAATGCAGGCTGACCGCCTGCTGGCACCTGAGGTGTCCGACGTTGACGGTAACAAGGAAGAGCGGAAAGGTACGATTTCCCTATTCAATGGGCCAAAACCAATCATCATGGTTTTTGTCACTCCGGAAGAGGAAATTGAAATGGTCGGCAAATGGCTTTCGGATCGAATGGGGGAAGGTATGATGGAACATGAAATAGGTGTTTTCGTACGTTCTTCAGATGAATTGAGCAGAGGACAGACTGCGGTCGAGAAGGCCAAGCTCCACTTCAAGATACTCGATGAGAATGTTGATACCATCAGCGGCCATGTTTCCATCAGCACCATGCACCTGGCCAAGGGCCTGGAGTTTCGGGCTGTTGTGGTCATGGCCTGTGATGATGAGATTATTCCTTTGCAGAAGCGGATCGAAACGGTTGCGGACGATATGGACCTGGAAGAAGTCTACAACACGGAACGTCACTTGCTTTACGTTGCCTGCACCCGTGCACGAGATCATCTGCTGGTGACCGGCGTCAATCCGGCATCTGAGTTCATTGATGATCTGCGGATGTAAATTTGCCGGATGCCGGTTTGGCAAAATCGTTTAACTCCTTTTAGGTGCTGATGGGAAATAGAAAAACCCCATGAAAAAATTTTTTGATAATATAAAAAAACTTGGTTTTGGTGAATGGTTTCAGGACAAGACTGATCCCGATAAATTAAACGGCCTGGAAATAGCCAGAGTGATTGCTGTTCATAAAGATAGCTATGTTATAACCAATGGGGAAAATGATATTTTTGCGGAGCTGGTTGGCAAATTGCTCTATAACGCAGATTCTCCTTTGGATTATCCGGCGGTGGGAGACTGGGTATGTGCCCATTTTCATGATAAAGGAACTGCTGCGGTAATTCATGAGGTCCTTCCCAGAAAATCTTTACTGAAAAGAAAAACATCAGGCAAAAAGATAGATTTTCAATTGATTGCCGCCAATATTGATACGGCCTTTATTGTTCAATCACTTGACGCAAATTATAATCTTCGGAGGTTGGAACGATATTTGGTCATGATCTACGAAAGCAATATCCAGCCAATCGTGCTCTTGAGCAAAAGCGATTTGATGGCCTCCGAAGAGATTGAAACCAAGATCTCCGCCATAAAACAAATAATGCCCAATGTGCAGGTGCAGCCCTTTAGTAACGAGAACGGATCAGGCATGGAAAGGGTAAAAGATCTGCTTACTTCTGGGCAAACCTATTGTTTATTGGGGTCTTCGGGGGTCGGCAAAACAACCCTATTAAATAATCTCATTGGTGAATTTTTGTTTGAAACGAAAACGATTAGAGAAAAAGATGGTAAGGGGCGGCATACCACTACACAACGCCACCTGATACGATTAAAGTGCGGTGCCATGGTAATTGATAATCCGGGCATGCGAGAATTCGGCATCTTTTCGGTAGAATCAGGCCTTAATGAAGCATTTTCCGAAATAATGGAGTTATCGAAACAATGTAAATTCAAGGATTGCACCCATGTTAATGAGAAAGGGTGTGCGGTGTTAGCTGCTATAGAGGAAGGTAAAATACCTGAAAAAAGATATCAAAATTATCTCAAAATGAACAGGGAATCGATGTACAATGAAATGTCCTATCTTGACAAAAGAAAAAAAGACAAAGCTTTTTGTAAAATGTGTAAGTCTGTTATGAAGCACAAGAAAAACAAGAGATAGCACTCGGCACATGTATTAGCCATATAAAATATAGAATAAGGAAATGGTTATGGAATTCAAAATACCTATCCGCAACAATAAAAAATTGAAAGAGCAGTTGGAAAGATATATCTCCCAAGTTGATGCGGACTATTCAGATATTCGCTATGAAAAGATGCTCACTACTTCTCTTACCTATAATGGTAAAGAACTCTCTGCAGTGGAATCTAATGCCGCTGATGGGTATGTTATTCGGGTCCTTAAAAAGGGTGGATTTGCTTCTATATCAGTTACCCGTCCTGAAGATATTAAGAAAGCAATTGGCGAGGCCATTGAAAACGCCAAAATTTTGGCCAGAGAATCTGAAAACAAAATACGTCTTACCTTCCCTCACGTTGTTGAAGATGAGGTCTCTTTAGCATTAGATGAAGATCCTCGAGAAATTTCTTTGGATGAAAAATTAGCGGTAGTAACTCATTACAATGATCTGGTCCTAAAATCAAAGGATGTGCAGACCACACTGATGAATTATAAGGAAGTATACAGGGATAAATACTTTGTAAGCTCTCAAGGGAGTTATATTCACGAACCACTTATCACTACCGGAATTAACAGTCGCATCATAGCCAAGAGGGCCGCCTTGGTGCAGACCGGACGAGTGAGTATCGGCAGCAGTGATGGATTTTTTAAGCTTAGAAATCGAGATGAAAGATTCTTAAAAAAGGCGCAAATCGTAAGCCGGCTCCTTGATGCGGAACCTGTCAAAGGGGGGACGTATAATGTTGTCCTTGATCCTGACATGGCTGGTGTCTTTGTGCACGAAGCCTTTGGTCATTTCAATGAAGCAGACCTCATCGAGCATAATCCGTCTCTTTTAGATAAGATGAAAATTGGTTCAAAACTCGGCCCTGATATGTTGGATATTGTTGATGATCCGACTCTAAAGGGGCAGATTGGGCATTATATATATGATGATGAGGGAGTGGCGGCAAAGCCGACTACCCTTATGGAAAAGGGTGTCTTAAAGGGGCATCTCCATTCAATGAAGACCGCTGCCTCCTTTAAGGAAGAGTTGACAGGACACACTGTAGCAGAAGATTACAGGTACGCTCCCCTGGTTCGGATGGGATGTATTTATATAAAGCCAAAGGATAAAACCTTCAATGAACTTCTGCAATTAGCCGGAAATGGCCTTTATATTTGCGAATGTAAAGGGGGACAGACGAGTGGTGAAAACTTTACCTTTGGCGCCCAATACGCCTATTTAATTCAAGAAGGGGTATTAGGCCCAATGGTGCGTGACATCAATTTGATGGGGAATTTATTCACCAGCATCAAAAGTATTATCGGGATTTCAAATAATTTGGAACTTTCAGAGGCAGGGGGGTGCGGAAAAGGGCAGATTAATATTAAATCCTGTTTTGGAGGCCCTCATATACTTATTAAAGACGCCTTGATTGGAGGTGTATGATGGAAAAGTTATTCGATATAGCCAGGCGAAAATCCGATTCAGCAGAAATTTATTACTTAAGTTATCTAAAAAATAGCATTGAGTTTGAAAATTCTGCCTTAACACGGATAGAGAGCACTATTCAATCAGGATATTGCCTTCGGATTATAAAGGGTGGGTATGTTGGAATGAGCTACACCAAAAATCTTTTGGATCGTGAGGGGCTGGTAGAAAATGCTCTGTCCTCATTAAAAGGAAAAGTTAAAGGAGCTTTTTCCTTCCCCAAATCAGGTAATCTCAAGAAGGTGAAAACTTATGATGAATCGCTCAATGAACTTACCAGCCAACGTGTTATTCAAGACCTGAAGGCTGTTTGCAATTTTGTGGGACCACGGCTTAAGGCGAAAGGGCAGCTTAATCTCACTGCGGAATTTGGTTCAAAATTAATAAAAATAGTAAATTCTGAAGGGCTGTCAGTTGAAGATCGATCATCATCATATGTTCTTATTCCAAAGATTTTGTTTCCCAATTCTTATGCATCAATAGTAAGTTTACTCAATTCCACGTCCTATCAGACATTCCCTGAGCAAAGGCTCTCTAAGTTAGTTGAATTATATACCAGAGCCCTTCCTGAAGTATCTCTTTCGTCCGGAAAGCTGCCGGTGATATTTTCTCCCCATTCCCTGTTTGCACCCCTCATATGGCGGATTAATGCGGGAACGAATGCCAAATCCGTTTATGAGGATATGTCCCCCATAAAAGATAAAGTGGGGGAGAAAATTTTTAGTGACCAGCTCACTCTTATCGATGATCCCCATAGAGAGGGTCGTCCTGATTCTCGCAGTTTTGACGATGAAGGGACATCGACTACACCCTATACGCTGGTGGAAAAGGGCGTGCTTAGAGAATTTTATACGAATCTTAATTATGCGGGCAAACTGGGCATAAAACCCACGGGGCACGGCTTCAAGCGGCAAATGTGGGGCGGAGATCCCATCTCGTTGAGACCTATGCCCGCTCTGACCAATGAAATGATTCTCCCTGGCGATGAAAAATTTGAAAATATGATTCAAAAATTGAATCGCGGCGTTCTTGTTGTTGGGGGCCTTGGCGCTCATAGTGGGAATATACTCAACGGGGATTTTTCTATTGGTTTAAATCCGGGCTTATACGTTGAAAAGGGGGAAATCGTTGGTCGATTGAAAGATGCTATGATCGCGGGCAATGTGTATGATCTCATGAAAAATATTATTTCAGTGGAAAACAAAGTGCATGAATCCTGGGGCGGCTGCTTCCCTGCCATGTGCTTTGATGAGGTTCAGGTTTCGGTGGGCTGATCGAAGAGTTCAGTGGAATTTTGCCCCCTTTACGTGCCTGGCTGTCAAAAATGGCAACGAGCAAAATTTCGTCTAAAAGATATGACTTGTTATGTGTTTTTTTTATTTAATTTATCAAAGTTTAAGATTATCAAATTGAAACGCTGCTAAACAGATATTATTTTTTTCTCTTGTATTTACCGGAAGTATACCCTTTGAAGTCCCTGAGATATTGCCTTAACCAGCAAAATTATTATTTAGGATTTGATTTTCCTGCTTTTCAGCTATTAAGCTTAAAGGCTGATGTCGCCAAGACCAAAAAGGATTTTTAGTTCTACGGCTATGTAATTTTCAAATATCTTGGCTTTATCGAAAATAACCTTATTACCGATAGTTCATTCGCTGAATTAGCGCTAATTTAGCTTGGCTCATAACAATAGTATGCTAAAATAGAGGCATGATAATACCCCGAGCCTTAAATGATACGATAAAAGATAAACTCCTTAATGCATCAAAAATTGTAATTTTATATGGTCCCAGACAGGGAGATACCGGTTTTTGTTACATGTTTTTCAAGGACCATCGCCGAACAGTGATCGGTTGAGAATTTTACAAAAAGCTTTACAAAGGTATTAAAAATAAAATATAAAGAGTTAGCGGGAAAAAGGAGAAAATCAAAGACCTTGATTCTTAATGTGAATAATTTTCGATTAAAAGTGAGGATTTATGAAACGTAAAGATCTAAGAAATATCGCTATTATAGCTCATGTTGATCACGGCAAAACAACCCTTGTGGACTGGATGTTAAAACAAGCGGGGATTTTTCGGGTTAACGAAAAAGTAAAAGAGAGAATTATGGATAATATCGATCTGGAGCAGGAAAAAGGCATTACCATCATGGCCAAGAATACGGCTGTTGATTATAAGGGAGTCAAAATAAATATTGTTGACACTCCCGGTCATGCGGATTTTGGGGGAGAAGTTGAAAGAACAATGAAGATGGTTGATGGGGTTTTATTACTGGTTGATGCCTCGGAAGGGCCCCTTCCCCAAACGAGATTTGTTCTGAAAAAAGCCCTTGAGCTTAAATTACCCCCAATTTTAGTAATAAATAAAATAGACAGACATGATGCCAGAATTCAGGAGGTTTTAAACGAGGTCTATGATTTGTTTATTGATCTTGACGCAACTGAAGAGCAATTAGACTTTCCGGTAATTTATGCGAATGCGAAAAAGGGGATAGCAAAACTCAATATTAATGATGATTCCGATGATTTAAGAGTGCTGTTTGATCTTATTTTGAAAACAATTCCAGCGCCTGAAGGAGATAAAAACGAACCCTTGCAGATCTTGGTTACAAATATAGACTATAACAATTATGTAGGCAGGCTGGCTATAGGGAGGGTTTTTTCGGGAACGGTAAAAGCGGGTGATACTGTAGCCATAGCCAACAAAAATAACAAGATAATAAATACAAAGATAAATGTAATGTATAGTTTTAAAGGGCTTCAAAGAAACGAGATTATAGATGCCTCAATTGGAGATATTGTTGCTTTGGCCGGTATTGAAGAGATCAATATAGGGGATACCATAACAAGCAGAGATAATCCGCGCCCTTTGCCAAGAATAAAAGTGGATGAGCCAACCATATCAATGGTTTTTTCTATTAATACTTCTCCCTTTGCAGGCAAAGAAGGGAAATACGTAACTTCAAGAAATTTAAGAGAACGGCTGGAAAAAGAACTCCTCTATAATGTTTCGATCCGTGTGGAATTTACTGATACTGATTCTTTTAAGGTAATGGGGCGGGGAGAACTGCAACTGGCCATCCTTATAGAAATGATGCGGCGTGAGGGATATGAGCTTTCGGTAGCAATGCCTGAAACAATAATCAAGAAAATTGATGGCCTTTTACATGAACCAATGGAATTGGTTTTCATAGATGTGCCGGAAGAATTTGTCGGTGTGGTAACCCAGCAGGTTGGGATGCGTAAAGGCAAAATGATGAAAATGGAAAATAATGGACATGGAAGAGTAAGCCTTGAATTCCGCATTCCATCCAGGGGATTGATTGGATTCAGGTCCCAGTTTTTAACAGATACAAGAGGTACCGGACTTCTCAATCATCTTTTTGACGGGTATGAACCATGGCATGGACCAATGAGCAAAAGAAATACCGGCGCACTTGTTGCCGACAGGATCGGAAAGGCAACTACCTACGCCCTTTTTCATTTACAGCCGCGGGGGACCATTTTTATTAAAGTGAATACCCATGTTTATAAAGGAATGATTATTGGTGAGAATTCCAAAGGGAATAACTTAGATGTTAATGTTACTAAAGAAAAAAAAATGACCAATATACGTGCTGCGGGCAGTGACGATGCTCTGTGTTTAATCCCGCCTAAGGTTCTTAACTTGGAACAATCCATTGAGTTTATTAAAGAAGACGAACTGGTGGAAGTAACTCCCTTATCAGTAAGATTAAGAAAAAAATCTTTGCCTTTTGCCGGAAGATCCCTGTCCCCATAATAATTTCACTGGTCTTTTGAATTTGATGAAGTCGTAAAAAAGTCGGATTTTTCAAATCTGTCATTTCGACCACATTCACTACGTTCAGTGTAAACTCCGGGGAAAATCTTATATTTTTCAGTACATTGTTTAACGAAGATTTCTCACGTTCGTTCGAAATGACTCGTTAATAAGACTTTTTAAGAATCCATCAAATTTGATATATGTAAATCTATATAACCTCAGTAAACGATGGCACTAAAATTGCTTATAATGTGCTAATCTGCCAATTATTCCCCAGTATAGCTGCAATAATAAAGCGTTAATTTTAAGGCGAAAAGATAGCAAATATACTAGTATGAATATATTTTTAAGCTAAAAATTAGCGTATATTACGTTCAATATCTATGACAAAATGAGCAGTTTGTTGAAAAACCGTGTAAATCTAAGTTGCCGATTAGGGAGGTATTTATCGAATTGCCGGATCAATTATTAAACAATATGGGAAAAAAAAGAACAAAATCTCTTAAAGCTATAGATAATATTGCCTATAGCGGGATCGTCCTTGGAGTTATCTATTGGATTTTTGAAGCCTCTGTACATGTTTTTATATTTAAAGAAGAGGGTACACTACTTCAGCATCTATTCGATATGCATCTTCATGAATTCTGGATGCGTTCACTGGTTGTAAGCATTATCATAATATTCGCTTTCTATGCACAAACCATTATCAACCGTTCCAGACGTGCTAACGCTGAATTGAATCATATTTTCAACGCGGCCGTGCCTTTATGTGTGATTGACAAAAACTATAACGTGATTCGTGTTAATGAAAGATTTTCTTCTCTCTTTGGTATGCCGAGAGACGAAATTCTTAGCAAAATATGTTGCGATATAGGAGAAGGCACTCTCTGTAATACACCCGGGTGTCTTATGATGCAGATCCTTGGCGGGAAGGAATTGTGCGAATGTGAAGTGACCAAGAAACTCAAAAGCGGGAGAATTATCTCTTGTGTGGTAACGGCAACCCCGTATAGAGACCTCGATGGAGAAATCATTGGAATTGTAGAAAATTTTACCGACATCACTAAGCGTAAGCAGGCAGAGCAATTATTGCAATCTGAACGAGACAAATTTAAAGGAGTACTTAACGCGATTGGTGAAGGAATGTACATTGTCAACCAAGATTTTACCATTGAGTACCAAAACCAAATCCTTGATGAGCACTTTCCCGGTGTTATAGGAGATAAATGTTACACCAGCTATATGCAGTTTGATAAACCCTGTGAATTCTGCCCCTTACAGAAAACAATCGAATCTGATGAAATACAACAAATTGAAATCATTCGTTCGGATGGGCAGTACATGGATATTGTCTATTCGCCTTTTATAGATGTGGATGGTAAGGCCAAAATGATCATATTGCTGCGAGATATTACCGAAAAGATGACTTCGGAAGCCGAAACTATGCGGGCCGCTCACCTGGCCTCGATTGGTGAACTTGCTGCCGGTGTGGCGCATGAAATCAATAACCCGATAAACAGTATCATTAACCTTGCGCAAATATTATATAATGACATCGAACAGGGAAGTTCTGAAAGGGACATTGCCAAAAGAATTATTAAGGAGGGAGATCGAATTGCCCATATAGTGTACAGCCTTCTTTCGTTTGCCCGTGAGAGGAAAGAGTCGAAAGGCCCTGTTAATATGCATGGAATTATGAATGAGACGCTTTCGCTGGTAGGGTCCCTGCTAAGAAAGGACAATATCGATCTAAAAGTAGAGATTGCTATGGATTTGCCCGACATCATTGCCCACCCCCAACAAATTCAACAGATTTTTTTGAATATCTTAAATAATTCACGCTATGCCTTGAATCAGAAATATCCGGGAATAGATGAGAATAAAACGCTTATTATCCAGGGACAAGATATAACTGAAAATGAACATAAGTATGTGCGGATTATTTTTTTAGATAAAGGCATCGGCATACCAAAAAATATTATAAAAAAGGTAATAAATCCCTTTTATTCAAGCAAGCCCCCCGGTAAAGGGACTGGTTTGGGATTAAGTATTACCCACGGCATTGTCAGTAATCACGGCGGTAAGCTTAAGATCGAAAGTATTGAAGGCGAATTTACGAAAGTGACCATAGATTTTCCAGTAGGTGACAAAAATGAATGCTAAAATTTTGATTGTTGATGACGAGGAAAACATTAGATTCACTCTGAAAAAATTTCTTATAACTGAAGGATATGAGGTAGAGACCGCCGACGACTATTCCCAAGCTATGGCAAGGTTGGAGGAAACGGATTTTGATTTAATTTTTATCGATATCATTTTAAAGGGAAAAACCGGGATTGATATTCTCAAAGAAGTCCACAAAAGGAAGCTGCTCTGTCTGGTGGTAGTTATTACCGGGGCCCCAACAATTGAAACTGCTTCGGATGCTGTGCGGCTGGGCGCATTTGACTATCTTACCAAACCTGTGCGACAGGACAATTTATTGCACGTTACAAGATCTGCCTTGCGCTATAAGAGGCTGATTGATGAAAAAGAGAGGTACCGATTAAATCTTGAGGCTATTTTTAAAAGCCTCAAAGATGGAATTATTACGGTAGATAAGGATTTATCGGTTGTGGAAATCAATGACAGCACCGGGAAAATATGCGGCATATCAGGTAATGAAACCATCGGCAAACCCTTTGCAGAACAGATAAAAGGATGCCGCGGCAAATGTATTGAAGCCCTGAAAGAAACATTGAAGACAAAAAAATCCGCTGAAATTCATCGTCTTGAATGCCATTGCCGGCATCGTCCCTCACAGGTCGTAACAGTGACCACCTATCCTCTTTTGAAACGCAACGGCCTATTCTCAGGAGGGATTTTGGTAGTTAGGGATGAAACCCGCCTGGATAATCTCGAACGAAATTTGAAAAAACGCAGGAAGCTCCATAATATTGTCGGTAAATGCGCAAGGATGCAAGATATTTATCGCTTAATAGATAATCTGGCTGATGTTCCGACTACGGTCATGATTACCGGCGAAAGCGGGACAGGAAAAGAACTGATAGCTGAAGCCCTCCATTATAAAAGTTCACGCAGCCATAAGCTTTTAGTTAAAGCGAATTGCTCGGAATTATCAGAAAATTTACTTGAAAGTGAACTTTTCGGGCATGTTAAAGGTGCCTTTACAGGCGCGGTAAGAGATAAAATCGGCCTTTTCCGGAGAGCCGACGGGGGCACAATCTTCCTGGACGAAATAGGTGAAATGTCACCCAGGATGCAACTGCGTCTGTTGAGGGTACTCCAGGAGAAGGAATTGAAGCCTGTGGGGCAGTCAGCATCACATAAAGTGGATGTAAGGGTTGTGGCTGCGACCAATAAAGATCTTCGTGAACAGGTGAAGCTCGGTACTTTTCGACAAGATCTTTATTATCGATTGATGGTGGTGGAAATTAACCTGCCGCCAATCAGGAATCGTCGAGAAGACATTCCCCTTTTGGTTGAACATTTTCTGGAAAGGTTCAATAGAAAGTTCAACAAAAATATCCTGGGGATTTCAGAGGGTGTAAATCAAATACTTATGGAACACTCCTGGCCCGGTAATATAAGAGAACTGGAAAACTCTTTGGAACATGCCTTCATCCTTTGTCATCAGAATACCATTATGGTTGAGCATCTGCCGCCTGACCTTAAACTTCTAGATTGTGCAGTGGAAGGCGGCAATTATTTTAAGCCCATCCTTAAGGCCCTAAAAAAGACTCGATGGAATAAGACCAAGGCAGCCCGCATCCTTGGAATAAGCCGGCAATCCTTATACCGAAAAATGAAAGAACATAATATTAAAGATTCGACTTCTTAAGCTGTTACAATGTTACACTTTGTAACCTACAGCACGTAACCATTTACTTAAATGTTGCTTGAAAATCCCACCAAATTGCCTAATGTCTTGATAGCCAGTAGTTTTTAAAGATTAAAGTCCTTAATAGCCTAAAAATACTAAAGAGAAGAAATATCAATAAATTTAATGCGATTCGGTATAAAA